>JAYTUM010000259.1:0-16288 GCA_043744575.1 Acidimicrobiales bacterium
CACGGTCTGCGCCTCAATCCCGGCAACATTCGCAAGCCGGACCAAATCAGGGCTGTTGCAACCGCGGCGCGCGAACGCAAAGTGCCAATTCGCATCGGCGTCAACGGCGGGTCGCTAGACCCCGCGCTGTACGAAAAGCACGGCGGACTTACTGCCGAGGCGATGGTAGAGTCGGCGTTGCAAGAGATTCGTTATTTCGAAGAGGTTGACTTCGACCTGATCAAGATTTCGGTCAAGGCCTCAAATGTGCCGCTAATGGTCGACGCCTATCGCCAACTCAGCGAGGTTACGAAACACCCGTTACACCTTGGCGTTACCGAGGCTGGCCCGCTGCCCGGCGGTCTGATCAAGGCCACCGCCGGCATCTCGACGCTTCTGCTCGAGGGAATCGGTGACACGATTCGCTACAGCCTGACGGCCGACCCTGTCGAAGAGGCGCGTGCCGGCCGCCAACTTCTCGAGTCTCTAGGCCTGCGCGAACGCAAGAACGTCGACTTGATCGCCTGCCCGAGTTGTGGTCGCGCCGAGATCGATGTCATCGACGTTGCTAATCGCGCGCAGTTGGCATTCGCCGACAAAAAGATTCCTTTACAAATTGCCGTGATGGGATGCGTTGTCAACGGGCCCGGAGAGGCGCGCGAGGCCGACCTCGGTATCGCCGCGGGCAACAAGCGCGGCCACCTGTTCGTCAAGGGCCGCAACGTCGCCGTCGTTCCAGAGTCGGAAATGGTTGAGGCATTAGTCGACTGGGCGACTTACATTCACGAACACGGCGCCGAGGCCGCGATCGCGCGCGTCGACACCGCATTGGCCGAACGAGAGGCAGCCAAAGATCGCAAGGCGTTGATGCAAGAAAAAGGCGACGACGCCAATCATTCACACGAAAAGATAGTCGAGATTAGAAAGAAGGTCGCCGGCAACTAGCCAACTGCGGTGGTCGTAACGACGACAGTCGTTGCCGGGCTAGTCGTTGCCGTAATCGTAGTTGTTGTCGTTTCTGGAACCGTCGTGGTAGTCGTAGTAGTCGGCGTCAGCGCAACCCACATCGCCTCGGCGGCTTGCACATAAACTGCGGCCCGCGCGCGGTATCCAATTGGCTGCAGGTGCAACTTGTCGAAGGCGAACCACATCGGGTTTTGGGCGATCATCGACGCCCAATCGACTACCTTCAGGTTCGGGTATTCGGGGGCGAGCCGCGCCAGTAAAGAGTTGAACATCGCCGATCGCTTCAGGTAGAAGGCGGAGTCCGTGCGCAAAACGTTTATCCACACGACGGGGATGTCGCCTATCAACGCCAGCAGTTCGCGGATGCGGGGTTCGTGAAACGATGGCAAGCGTGACTGCTGCAAGTCGTTGCTGCCGAGCGCAACTAAAACCGCGGTCGGCCGCACACCATCTTTAAGCAACTGTTTGTAGGTCTTCACGCCATTACGCTTGGTACTAGCAGGGCCACTGATGTTGCGCGAATAGGCGGCGTCGACGATCACCGTGCTAAAAGTGCCGAGCGCTCGCAACTGTGGCGTGACGTTGCCGAACCCCGGGTACGCAGTGCCGAAAGTGATGCTGTCGCCAAGAATGAGCAAGGTTCCGCCGCCGGCATTGGTGGCGCTCGGTTGAAGTTCGATGGCCGCGGCAAAAACGAAAATCAGCGCTGCCGCCAATGCGGCGCGGGCTCGTCTCAACTTTTGCCCCAGGTTCTAAACACTGTGGCTTTTCCGCTCAGTTGCAGCGTCTCGCCGCGCTTGATTACTCCGGCCTCGCCGCGCCTGATCGCACCGGCGTCGCCAGATGTACAGAGTAAGATTTCGGCATCGTGCGTGGCGATGACTGCGTATTGCCCGCGTACATCGATTCTTTGCGCGCCGAAATCATGCGTGCCGGCGTGATACTGCCAAGTGCAAGCGTCGACGCGCGTCGACGCGCACAACGGCTTGTCGATGGGCGAGAGGTCGGCGATATTCAAAAATTCTTCGATGTCGACGTGTTTCTGCGTGAACGCCGCGCGCACCACGTTGTCTGACGAGGACATCACCTCGACACCCTCGCCGCGAAGGTACGCGTGCACATTGCCCGCGCCCAAGTACAGAGCGTCGCCGGGACGTACCCGCACGTGGTGCATCAACAGGGCCACCAGCACGCCGCCGCTCGACGGGTACATCTCGGCCAGTTGCATCGCCCAGTACGGCATCTGTTCGGGCAGCACTTTGGGTCCACTTGTTAATGCCCAACGCACGCACTTCGCCAGGCCGTCGTCGCGTAGATGTTCGGCCAACTCGTGCCACTCGTATTGCTCGCACATCTTCCGGTTTTCTCTGTCGCTCCTAAATCCGCAGAGCGCTTCGAATTCGGTGATCGCTATCAGCAGTTCGGGCTTGGCCGATATATCGCGATACAAACGCTTGTGGTCGTCGAGTGCGATGCCCAACGAATTCTCCCTGGCGAAGCCGGCTCTAGCCTGCTCGCTAGTTGGGTGTGCCTGCAGCGAGAGCGGCTTAGCCGCGGCGATGATCTTGACTAGAAAGGAGAGCGCGCCTGCATCTGACTCGAGCGTTTGCGGGCCGCTTTTAGTTGCAATTAGTGATGGTCCGCCGCGGTGCGTGCCGAACCACACCTCGGCCCACGGTTTGTCGTCCGGCGCGACGCCAAGAAACTTTGGCAGCGCGTACCGATCGCCCCACTCGAAATTCTGCACGACCCCGACGAGGAGTTGCATTGTTACTGACCCAAAGTGTTGACGATGTGTTCGGCGGCGTCCGCAATCGCGACTTCTGAGGCTGTTCCGAGTTGGCGGTTGCGAATCTCGACAACTCCATTGGCCACGCCGCGCCCGGCGATCACGATGCACGGGTTGCCGATTAGTTCGGCGTCTTTAAATTTTACGCCGGGCGAAGTGTCACTGCGATCGTCGAGCAAAACTCGCAGACCGAGACCGTCTAGTTGCGTCGCCAAATTATTCGCAGTCGCGGTAGTCTCGTCGTGCGCCTTGCCGGCAATTACGATGTGCACATCGAACGGCGCAATTTCTCGCGGCCAACGCAGGCCGATCTCGTCGTGCGTGGCCTCGGCGATTGCGGCAACGGCCCGCGATACACCTATACCGTACGATCCCATCGTCACGACCTGGGACTTTCCGTTGTTATCGAGCACGGTTAGCCCGAGCACCTCGGCGTACTTGCGACCCAACTGAAACACATGGCCAATCTCGATGCCGCGCTTGATCATCAACTGGCCGCCGCAATTTGGGCATGGGTCGCTGTCGCGAACATCGGCGACATCGATAACGCCGTCGGCGGTGAAATCGCGACCGTGCACGAGGTTCGTGACATGGTGCCCGGGCTTATCCGCGCCAGTGATCCACGCCGTGCCGATGGCGACGCGCGGATCAAGCAGGTAGCGAATGCCAGACGGCTGATTGGTACCGAGCGTTCCCGGCCCGATGTAGCCCTTGACGAGCGCGGTGTTGGCCGCGAAGTGCGTTTCGTCGAACGGTTCAACTTCTGCCGGAGCGACGAAGGCCTCGAGTCGCTTGGTGTCAATCTCCCGGTCGCCCGGCACGCCGATCGCTAATGGTTCGATGTTGCCATCGGGGTGACGAAGGTTAACGAGCACGTTCTTGAGCGTGTCGGTTGCGGCCCACTGTCGGTCGCTGCGCTTGAGGTCGTCGCGCGAGTTGAACAGGTCGATGAGCGTTTGAATTGTTGGCGTGTTCGGCGTTTGCGAAACATTCGCCGCATCGTGGGTCGCAGAGTTGTCGGTATTGGGCACGCCGATGCGCACGGCCTCTGTGTTGGCCGAATAATCGCAGGCACTGCATTGCACGAACGTGTCTTCGCCGATCTCGCACGGAAACAGAAATTCCTCGGACTTAGATCCGCCCATTGCCCCCGACATCGCCGAGACAATCACGTACGGCAGGCCGAGGCGATTGAAGGTCTTGATGTAGGCGTTGCGGTGTGCTTCGTAACTGCGCTGCAGCCCCTCGTCGTCAATGTCGAAACTGTACGAATCTTTCATTACAAATTCGCGACCGCGCAGCAGGCCGCCGCGAGGCCTGGCCTCGTCGCGAAACTTGCTTTGAATTTGGTATAGCCACAGCGGCAAGTCTTTGTAGCTGCTGTATAGGTCTTTGACCAGCAAAGTGAACATCTCTTCGTGCGTCGGCCCCAGCAGATAGTCGACCCCGCGACGGTCTTGCAGGCGAAACAAGTTGGGACCGTAGTCGGTCCAGCGGCCCGTCAATTCGTACGGCTCACGCGGCAGCAGGGCGGGGAAGTGCACCTCTTGCGCTCCGATCGAATCCATCTCTTCACGGATGATGTTTTCGACGCGTTGAAATGTGCGCCAACCCAGCGGCAGCCACGTGTAACCACCTGGAGCGGCGCGGCGAATGTACCCAGCGCGCACCAACAGGCGATGGCTCGGAACCTCGGCGTCGACGGGATTATCGCGCAAAGTGCGCAAGAAAAGTGTCGACATTCGGTATATCAAATTGGCCTCATTCGTGCTCTGAGTATGGGCTAAGTGCCGATGTGAACCTTACTTGCTGGGGTTATAATGATCGCGTCCTTTGAAGTTCGTCGAACTGGAGGCGTGGGTTTCGACCCACGCTTTTTGTTCTTTATAGGGCTCGTTTTGCGCAGCATGCGGGCATCAAGAGAGGAGGTTACGCCATGTCCAAGACCCCAAGTCAGAGCCCGGTGCTAGACCGCGTCCATCCTCTCGTTGATCCAATCGTGGCCGATCTCGGACTCGACCTCTATGACCTCGAATTCGTCGGCGGCATTCTCAAGGTCGTCGTCGACACCCCGCCTCTCAGCGATGGCGGCGTCACGCTCGAGACCATGGCCCTAGTAACACGCCTTGTCGCGCGCGAACTTGAACACAACGACCCGATGCCTGGTCGGTACACACTCGAAGTCACAAGCCCAGGTCTCGAGCGCAACTTGCGCACCCCGCGACACTTTCAACGCGAGACGGGCAAGGTCGTGGCGCTGCGCCTAAATCAGGCCCTCAACGGCGACCGTCGTTTGCAGGGTCTGATCATCGGCGCCGACGAAACAAATGTCGTCGTGCGAATCGATGATGCGGCGCTCACCGAAGTCGCGGTCGCGTACACGCTGATCGATCGCGCCCGCACGGTTTTTAGTTGGGGGCCGACCCCCAAGTCGAATTTAAAAGGCACGGTTCGTAGCAAGTCCAAGCAATCGTCCGATGTTTTGAGCAATACGGAGGTAACAGCATGAGTAATCTAGATATGTCCGAAGCAATCAGAATGCTCGCCGGTGATCGCGGCATCTCCGTCGACTCCTTGCTGCAGGTGCTCGTTGAGGCACTTGCCACCGCCTACAAGAAGCGCCCGGGTGCTGCCGAGGAAGTAATAGTCGGGGTCAATCCAGAAAATATGGACATCACCTTCACCGCGTATGACGTCGACGACGACGGCAACTGGATTAATGAGCGCGATGACACGCCGAAGAAGGACGAGTTGGGTCGTATCGCGGCGCAAACATTTCGCCAAGTGATGAGTCAGCGCATTCGCGAAGTCGAGCGTGACCGCAAATTCGAGGAGTACGCCAACCGTGAGGGTGACATCGTTTCCGGCATCGTGCAAAAGACCGACACCAAGTACACGCTGCTCGACCTGGGCCGCGTCGAAGCGTTGTTGCCACAAGCCGAACAGGTGCAAGGCGAGACTCGCGAGCCAAACGCGCGCCTCAAGGCCTACATCGTCGAAGTTCGTAAGACACCAAAAGGCCCACAGATCGTTGTCAGTCGCACGCACCCGGGTCTGATCAAGCGCTTGTTTGAGCTCGAGGTTCCAGAAATCGCCGACGGCGTCGTCGAAATGAAGGCCTGCGCGCGTGAACCGGGTCAGCGCACCAAGATTGCCGTGTGGTCCAACGACCACAATGTCGACCCTGTCGGCGCGTGCGTCGGCGCCCGCGGCGGCCGAGTGCGCATGGTCGTCACCGAACTGCGCGGCGAGAAGGTCGACATCATTCCGTTCAGCGACGACTTGCCTGACTTCATTGCCAAGGCGATGTCTCCCGCCAAGGTCACCGAGGTTCGCCTGAGTGAAGATCGCACCCAGGCCGATGTCATCGTGCCCGATTTTCAGCTGTCGCTGGCGATCGGCAAGATGGGCGTCAACGCCAACCTCGCCGCGCGCCTCACCGGCGTGCGCCTCGATGTCAAGAGCGAGACCCAGGCCGCCGAAGACGGCAGCAGCTATGTTGCCGTCGCGTCGTCGTCCACCGATGCGACTAGCGGCTTTGCCGAGGGCGAATGGGTGACCAACACCGAGACCGGCGCTATGGAGTGGCATGCCGCTGATGGTTCGGTCGTCAGCCGCGAGCAATGGGCCGCAACCTCCGATGCTCCACAAGCGACGAATGAAGTGGAAGGTTAATTTTTTTGGCCAAGATTTTGCGTGTTCATGAGCTCGCCAAGGAGCTTGGCATGTCCAATCAAGAGACGCTTGACCTATGTTCCAAATTGGGCATCGGTGTCAAGACACAATCGTCGACGATTATTGAACAGCAGGCCGACCGCGTGCGCGTGCGCGCCAAACGCGAGGGTTTGGTTCGCGCTGAGCAACCATCCGAGGCCAAAGTTGCAAAAAAGGTCTCGCCAAAAATCGCCGTCGACGGCGCCGCCCCGGTAAAAAAGGCTGCCGCTAAAAAGACACCGACGAAAAAGGGCGCCGTGCCCAAGAAGGCCGTAGCCAAGAAAACTTCCAGTTCCTCCGAAGCCACCGAAGTTGCAGCAGAACCAATTTTCGAAAAACACAGTGATACGCCGATTGTTTCCTCGTCGCAACCGATTCGCTCTGCAGCACCAACTGCCGTGGGCCGTGCGCAGCCAGCGTCAGTAGCGCCAGTGGCAAAAATTACGCAGGCGACTGCTGTTGCGCCGCAAATCGCCGTGCCGCAAATCGCCGTGCCGCAAGTCGCCGTGCCGCAAGTCGCCGTGCCGCAAATCGCCGCGCCGCCAGCGCGGCCGGCCGCCGCGACGGCAACACCGATAGTTGCCGCGCCGGCAATTGCCCCGGCTACCAAGTCTGCGGCGACGGTTCCAACTTCGAGTTCGACAACCGGTCGCACAATTCCGCCGCCACCAGGTGGCCGAGTGATCCCGCCGCCGCCGGGTGCAGCGCGCCGGCCAGGTGAGGGTGGCGTATTTCGTCCCACAACTAGTCGTCCACCGAGTCGTCCAACTGGTGGGACCAACGCCCGCACCGGTCGCATTCCCGCTTCGGCACTCGGTCGCGGCCCGGTCGGAACGGGTGGACCAAGTCGACCCACAACGCCAGGGGCACGTCCCAGTGGCTTGGGCGCTGGTCGACCGGGTGGTGGCGCTCCATCGCGTGGTTCAGGTTTCGCCGGCCCAGGTCGTGGCGTTCCAGGCGGCGGCCCAGGAGGCGGTCGTCCAGGTGGTGGCGGTCGTCCAGGTGGTGGCGGTCGTCCAGGCGGTCCAGGCGGAGGCCAACGTCGCGCCCCCAAGAAAAAATCGCGCGCTCGTCGTCGTCAAGATTTCGACGAGATGTTGCCGCAGGCTGTAACTGGGTACACGGCCAGCCACGCATCTGTCCCAGAAGGCGTCATCATTATCGAGCGCGGTTCATCTGCGCAAGAATTCGCGCCAAAATTAAATCGTACTTCTGCTGACGTCGTTCGCTATTTGCTCGAACACGGCGAGATGGTTACTGCCACCGTCACGCTGGCCGACGAACAGATGGAGCTGTTTGCACTCGAAGTCGGCGCCGAGATATTGCTCGTCGATCCGGGTCAACAAGAAGAGATGGAGTTGCAGGCGCTGTTCGATGACAGCGACGATGACGACCCTGAGTTGCAAGCGCCACGCCCACCGGTAATCACGGTGATGGGCCACGTCGACCACGGCAAAACAACATTGCTCGACAGGATTCGCTCGGCCAATGTCGTCAGCGGCGAAGCTGGTGGCATCACTCAACACATCGGCGCCTATCAAGTCGAACAAGATGGCAAGTTTATTACCTTCATCGATACCCCTGGTCACGCGGCGTTCACCAAGATGCGCGCCCGCGGCGCGCAAGTAACCGACATTGTCATTTTGGTCGTTGCCGCCGACGACGGCATCATGCCGCAAACAATCGAAGCCATCAGTCATGCCCGCGCGGCAGACGTGCCGATCATCGTCGCGCTGAACAAGATTGACAAGGCAAATGCCGACGTGCAGCGCGTGCTCGCACAGCTTGCCGAGCATCAACTCACGCCAGAGGCGTGGGGCGGCGACACAATCGTCGTTGAGATGGCGGCCCAAAGCGGCCTCGGCGTCGACGAAATACTTGAGCAACTCGCCGTCATGTCCGAGCTCGAAGAACTTACAGCGAATCCGACAGGCCGCGCCAAGGGCATTGTGCTCGAGGCCCAGCTAGACATCGGTCGCGGCCCTGTTGCCACTGTGCTCGTCGACAAGGGCACGCTGCGAGTGGGCGACCCAATGGTTGCGGGTGCCGCGTGGGGTAAAGTGCGCGCGATCATCAACGACCGTGGCGAGCAGATCAAAGAGGCCGGTCCAAGTATGCCCGTGCAAATTCTCGGGCTCTCGGCCGTGCCAGCCGCCGGCGACGAGTTTCGCTCGGCCCCGAATGAGAAAACGGCCAAGACAGTCGCCGAGTCGCGCGAGCACCGCTTTCGAACGCTCAACCAACGCGGCGACGCTCGCGTGCAGCGCGGCGTAAAACTCGAAGACATCTTCACCCAGATTCAAGCTGGCGAGGTCGCCACTCTGAACGTGATCATTAAGGCCGACGTGCATGGCTCGCTCGAAGCGGTTACCGAGAGCCTGCGCAAACTTGAGCGCGACGACGTGCGGGCTGCATTTGTGCACCGAGCGGTCGGCGCAATAACCGCCAACGACATCACTTTGGCCGCCGCCACGAACGCCACGCTGATCGGATTTAACGTGCGCCCGGACCGCAAGATTCGCGAACTAGCCGAAGCCGAAAAGGTCGAGATCCGTACATACGAAATAATCTACAAACTGATTGAAGATATCGAAAAAGCGATGAAAGGAATGCTCAAGCCGGAATTCGAAGAAGTTGTCACTGGCGAAGCCGAAGTTCGCGAACTATTCCGCGCGCCGAAAGTCGGCGCAATCGCCGGTTGCTTCGTGCGCTCGGGCGTCATCACCCGCGGCTCGAAGGTGCGATTCTTGCGCGACGGCACAATCATTTGGAAGGGCGCGATCGCCTCGCTGCGCCGCTTCAAAGACGATGCCCGCGAAGTTCGCGAAGGCTTTGAGTGCGGCATTGGTCTTACCGACTTCCAAGACCTGAAGCAGGGCGATTTGATTGAAACGTACGACCTCAAAGAGATCGCCCGCGATTAGCTTCGGTAATCATGGCCGATCTTGACTACTTCGTTGATCCAGTTTGTCCGTGGGCGTGGATTACATCTCGCTGGGTGACCGAAGTTCAAGCATGGCGCCAATACGAGGTATCTTGGAAGTTCAATTCGTTGCGCCAGCGCCGCAAGAGCAAAGGCCGGCAACGCTGCCGTTGCCGCCTTCTTCACTCGATCAGGCACCGCTCTTCACGTGCAGGGACGCCGCAAGGCGCTCAAGTTGTGGGACGCCGTGCAAATTCTTGTCGAGACCGGAGCGGCCGAGATAAAGCGCTCATTGCGATCGGCACCCGACTTTACTTAGCACGATTTAACTTATAGAGGAGCAGTCAGTGAAAGTTGTCTACACACCAAAGCACATGTTGCACAACCCGAATGAAGAGATCGCCTTCTCGCATGCAATGAAGCCCTTCGAGCACACTGGCCGTGCCGAAAAGATTCGCGAAACTTTGCAGGCCGACCCGACGATGCAATTTCTCGAACCAATCCGGTGGGGTACGGCACCGATCGACGCGGTGCATGTGCCGGGCCTAAACGAGTTTCTCTCGACTGCCTGGTTTGATTACCAAACCCAGATGCGTCCCGCGCGCGAAGTTGTGCCCGATGTCTTCTATCGACCCGCGTTGCGCGACGGCATGAAACAGATCCCAGAGCCAACCTCCGCCAACGCCCGACTGGGGTGGTGGTGCTTTGAAACCACTACGCCGCTGACCGAGGGCACCTACGAGGCTGCCCGCGGCGCGGTCGATACTGCGCTTACCGCGACCCAGCTTGTACTCGGCGGCGAAGGATCGGCGTACGGCCTATGTCGCCCGCCGGGTCACCACGCCACGACCGATCTTTACGGGGGATATTGTTTTTTCAACAACGCCGCGATTGCCGCCCACCAAGTGGCGTCAACTACCGGCAGCAAGGTAACTGTTCTTGATGTCGACTACCACCACGGCAACGGCACCCAGCAAATTTTCTACGGGCGCGACGACGTGCAATACGTGTCGCTTCATGGCGACCCGAAGCGCGCCTATCCGTATTTCACTGGCAACGCCGACGAGATCGGCACCCATCGCGGGCTAGGAAGCAATCTCAACATGCCGCTACCGGCGCGCACGCAAGACGATCAATACCTGTCGGCTTTAGCAACGGCATGTGAGGCTATTTCTGCCTTTAATCCATCAATGGTGATCGTCTCGCTAGGCCTCGACACATTTTTCAGCGACCCGATCTGCGATCTTTCTCTAACAACCGATGGTTTCACTCGCTCCGGCGCATTGGTTGGAGAGCTCGGTTTGCCGACAGTTGTATTGCAAGAGGGCGGATACGACGTCGCGGCTCTAGGGGTCAACGTGCAAGCCTGGCTACACGGCCTTATGAAAAGTTCTTGAGCTCGTCGATCATGTGTGCCCAACGCGTTGGGTCGGATTTGTATGGGGCGTAGAAACTAATTCGATGTATTATGTCGCCGTAGCGTTTGTGCAACTCGGCGGCAATTTCTTCGGGTTCGCCGACAACCGCAAATTCGTGAAGCATCTCGTCAGTTATAAGTTCGCCCATCTCTTGCCACTTGCCAACCTTCGACAGCGCATTGAGTTGGCCGTGCAGGTCGTGCCATCCGTGTAGTTCGAGTACACCGCTGTAGGCGGGGGTCGAGCCGTAAAACGCGATTTGTTGTTTGGTTCCTCGGATCGCGGTTTTCATTTCCTCGGCAGTTGTTCCCGTGACAACAAAACTCGGGCCGACAATTTGAAAGTCTTCAATTGTCTTGCCCGCCTTGGCGCGACCCGCGTGTAAAGCGGGCAAGGTGATCTCGCGTAGGTATCGCTCGGTAGTGAAACCGTGGCAGACGAACCCGTCGCAAACTTCACCCGCAACTTGAGTCATTCTTTGGCCGACCGCGGCGAGAAATATAAGTGGTGGACCAAATGTGCCGAGGTCGCTCCTGTCTGGAGTGAAGAACGGAGTCATCAAAGTGTGGGTGTAGAACTCCCCTCGAAATTGCAGCGGCTCGCCGGTTTGCCAGGTGTGCCAGATGGCCCGAATTGCCATGATCATCTCGCGCATACGCGGTGCTGGATGGCTCCACTCCATGCTGAATCGTTTGGTGATATGGGGCTTGATCTGGCTACCAAGGCCCAAGATAAAGCGACCCTGTGAATATGACTGCAAATCCCATCCGATGTTTGCCAGCGACATTGGGTTACGGGCAAAGGCCACTGCGATCGACGTGCCCAGTTCGAGTGTCGTCGTGTGTTCTGCGGCTAGTAGCAACGGCAGGAATGGGTCGTGCGAAGTTTCTGCCGTCCAGCCGCCCGAATAGCCTGCCCTTTCTAGTTCTTGAGCTGAATTGGCAGCGCCCGACAAGTTTGCCGAAATACCTCCGTCAATCTTCATTTGCCAGCTATAGGCAGACTTGTCATTGGCAACTCGTCGTACTTGCACCAATCGGTGCTGATGTTGGCGGCGGTGGCGACCAGTAGCGGCAAAATTTCTTTCTTGATTTGATCGACGCTTACTTCAGTGCTGTGCACGGCGATGCTGATCGCGGCAACTGTGCGCGCATGGGCATTGGTGAGCGGAACGGAAACCGCGCGCACGCCATGGGCGAGACGCTCGTCGCTGATTGCCCAGCCCTGCTTGCGAACTTGCGGCAGCACGGTTTCCAATTCGGCGTCTGTGCGCGTCACGCGAGCCGGAAAATCGGAGCGTGATGGCCGACTTAGGGCCGAAGCAAGTTCGTGTGGTGCTAGGTCTGCAAGCAAGACGTCGCCCATGGAAGTGCTGCGAGCGGGGCTGCGGGTGCCGACTTGAAGAGCCATTGACAAGACCTTTGGCACGATCACGCGTGCCAGATATATGACGTCTGATCCATCAAGTTCTGTTATCGAACAAGATTGGTTTGTGGCGGCGACAACCTCTTCCATATGTGGTCTGGCGATATCCCACAAACCTCTGGAGGCAATGTACGACATGCCGAGGTCGACGACACGGGGCGTGAGCGAAAAGCCGGCGTCGCTGTTTCGCGCATATCCGAGCGATTCGAGAGTCAACAACAGCCTGTGTGCCGTCGGTCTGGCGAGACCGGTCTTGACCGCTACCTGCGCCGATGTCATTTGCGGGGTGGCGGGACCGAAGGCTCGGATTACTTCCAAGCCTCGGGCAAGCGCTTCTACGAAATCTTTACTGGACTCACTTGCCACGAATTCCCCAAGTCGCTTGATCTCCTGATTTGTGAATAAATTATCAGTTAATTCCGTCCAACGCTCAATCTGCTGGATGTTGTTTAAGAAATTGCTCCAATTCGGCGGCGAGTTCATCGCCGCTGGGCAGGGGTGTTCCGCCAAAACCAGTGGTCAGCGTGCCGTTGCCGCTATGCGATTCGTCGAAGGCGAGTTCGAGTTGAGTGAGCATTGCGGCGTGTTCAGGATTGGCGAGAACGAGTTGGTCGAGGCGCTCGCGTTGAAGCGCAGCCTGCTGACGAACGATGCTCGTGTTTATTGAGATGTCTCCGGATTCGCAGACGGCTTCGAGCAGTGCCGCGCTCGCCGCGGGGTAGGCCATTGACGCAACATAGTGAGGTACCTGGGCCCACAGGCCGATCGCGCCAATACTGCGGTTGGCGAAGGCGTGTTCGAGCGCGGCTTCCATTCCCGCGGGAACGTCGACAGAACTCTTGATATAGGGCAAGGTGGCGATGATTTCGCGCGACGGCGAACTACACGAAACTTGCACAGCGCGAGTGTGCGGTGTGGCGATCGGGTAGGCGCCGATTCCGAGCATCCGTCGCACATTTAGGGCGACGGCGAGTTGTGAGACGATCTCGGTGAATTTTTGCCAGCGATTGTCCGGCTCTGGGCCCGTTAACAGCAGCACGGGCTTGCCATTACTGTCGTTGCCGAGCAGCAACTCTGGGGCCGACCAAGTTAGTTTTGTGTTCACGCCATCGCGCAACTCCATTGTCGGGCGTCGCGCGCGGTAGTCGATGAAGGCGTCGGCATCGAAGGTCAGTAATGGCTTGGCGGCGGTCTCGGCGATCAGAATCTCCATCGCGTTGGCGCTGGCGGCGCTGGCATCTATCCAACCTGAGAGCATCACGACCAGCAGCGACTTCTCGAGTTCTGGCAAAGCATCATGAAACGAAGGATTTATTTTGTAAAAGTCACTCATTACGATCTCAATCTATCTGCGAAAGCAAGGTCTCTGCATGCGCAGCCAAGGTGTCAACCCGAATTTTAAATGGCTCCAGTTCGCCAGCATCGCGAGCTCCGAGCGCGCCGCCGACATACCGTGCGTAGACTCCCTCTAAGATGCACGCCAACTTCCAGACGGCGAAGGCAACGTAGAAATTTAGTTGCGAAATGTCGCGACTCGTAATGGCGGCGTATTTTTCGGCCATGTCTTGACGGTTTAAAAAGCCTGGCACCTTGGTCGCCTGGAATCCAGTGTTTATCGATTCATCGTCTGGGCCAGTCCAATAAACCATTAGCAATCCAAGGTCGGCGAGTGGGTCGCCGAGTGTGCAGATCTCCCAATCGAGCACGGCGGCGATGTTGCCGTGCTCATCGACGATGCAGTTGTCGAGCCTGTAGTCGCCGTGCACGATCGTGGCCGGGCCCTGCGTCGGTACGCGCTTACGTAATTCGTCATGGACGCGGTCAATGGCGTTAAGTTCGCGTGTCTTTTGCGCGTTGAACTGGCCGTACCAGCGCTTTAATTGCCTTTCGATGTAGTCCTCGTGGCGCGCCAGGTCGGCGAGGCCGACAGCATTGATATCGACAGCGTGAATCGTCGCCATCGTTTCAATCAGCGACTCGCTTGCGCGGCAACGGGCGGGAGGTTTCAGCAAACGCTCGGCGCTGAGCTGATCGCGCACGATGTTACCGGCGACGAACTCCATCATGTAGAACGGTGCGCCGTTCACTTCGGGGTCTAAGCACAGGCCGAGCGCTGGCGCGACGGGTACGGCAGATCCGTGCAGCGCCGAGATGATGCGGTGCTCGCGCGACATGTCGTGCGCGCTGGCCAGGCCGTGACTAAGAGGAGGTCGGCGCAACACCATTTCGCGGCTGCGAGCGTCAGTAACCCGAAATGTTAAGTTCGAGTGCCCGCCAGCGATGAATTCAAAAATGAATGGCGCTTCAGTGTTGGCGACATTTGTGGTAATCCAACGAGATACGAGACTTGCGTTGATGCCGTCATTGGCACTTGCGGGCGGCGTCATGACATTGAAACCTAGCGATATTTTGGTTGGCTCTGCGCCCCGGGCGATAGCGTTATTTTCATGGCGATTGATGTCACCGACGCAACATTTCAAAGCGAGGTTTTAGATCGATCAATGACCACTCCGGTGATCGTCGACTTGTGGGCGCCGTGGTGTGGGCCGTGTCGCACAATCGGACCAATTCTTGAAAAACTCACGGCGGCCACGAACGGCAAGGTCATTTTGGCCAAAGTAAATGTCGACGAGAACCCGCAGATTTCTGGTGCATTTCAGGTGCAGTCAATACCTGCGGTGTACGCGATGCAAGATGGCAAAGTTATCCACGGTTTTGTCGGAGCCGAGCCAGAGCACGTGATCGCCCAATTCGTGGCTTCGCTTAGCCCCGTCGGCGAGGCCGTGACGGTTGCTTCGCTGCTCGCGCGCGGCGACGAAGATTCGCTGCATCAGGCCCTCGATATTGAGCCCAAGAACGAAGACGCGATTGTTGCGTTGGCTCAATTATTGATCGCCCGCAATGCAATAACCGAGTCGATCGAGGTGCTTACACGCGTGTCCGAAACGCCGCGCGTTGGCCTGCTACTGGCTGAGGCCCGCCAGGCATTCAGGCCTAGCGACGATTACGAAGTCACCCTGGCTGACCTGCTGCCGAAGGTCAAGAACGATGAAAACGCGCGCCAGAAATACATCGACATCCTCGAAATCATGGGCGCCAACGATCCCCGTACCCTGAACCACCGCAAGAACCTCACCGCGCGACTTTTTTAGTTGCGGGGTTTGACGGGCAGCAGGCCGAAACTCTTTTTTTCGGGTTAGTGGTCTCGGTGTTTCTGGTCAAGCCGACATTTCGGCCCTGCGCCGCACACATCGCGGCATGAGTAAAAACCAGATCATTAAGCGTGTTTCAGACTTTACTAATTGGATCGGCGTGGGGCGGATCATTGCTAGCAGTGTTGGGGTGGCCGTCGTCCTGTCGGGGGGATGGTGGATCATGCGTTCGCCGCCTCCGCCGATTGAGGCGGGCCTCGCCTTCGCCCCGTCAATAGCTTCGACAGTTGTGCCGAAGGTTGATGCGGTAGGCGACTGGCCAGACGTGGTTAGCGATGGTGGCCAAGCTGCTTCCACCGACGCGTCCATCCCGGCGACCATAACGGTGCACGTCGCTGGCGAAGTCCAATACCCAGGGGTTGTCGTGATCACCGGTTCGTCGCGAGTTGTCGATGCAGTCGCGGCCGCGGGCGGGGCAACTTCGCGCGCTGATCTAGACGCGGTCAACCTGGCGACACCGCTCGTCGATGCCGCCCAGGTTTACATACCGCGACGCGGCGAAACGCCAAAGCCTGTCATCGTGCGCCCGAGGCCCGGGTTGAACCCGCCGACAACGGCGTCTGGAATTACTGGTGATAGGTCGGCTAGCGGCGACTCCTCAGTTATCGATCTCAATGTCGCGACAGAGCAGCAACTCGACACGCTGCCGGGAGTCGGCCCGAATACGGCGCGAGCAATACTCGCGTACCGCATGCAGCATGGTCCGTTTTCTCGCATCGAGGACCTATTAAATGTTCGCGGTATCGGACCCGCCAAACTCGACGCCCTGCGCGGCCTCGTGCGAATTTAGAAATTGGCGGCGAAGGTTGCGGGATGATTGTCTAAAGCACGCCGAGCACGAACGCCGTCACTACGAGTGCGA
>JAYTUM010000260.1:0-1036 GCA_043744575.1 Acidimicrobiales bacterium
GATATTTCTCCGATCAAAGGTTTCAGCGACGACCTGCAGCTAGAACTTGAGTTCGACCCAGACGACGAAGATCTTTGTCCAAAACCAAAGTTCACAGTCGCCGAGTGTCGCGAACGCGACATGACATATGCGGCTCCTGTTTTCGTGCGCGCGCGTTTTCTAAACAAGCCGACCGGTGAAATAAAAGAGCAGACCGTGTTCATGGGCGACTTCCCGAAGATGACCGAAAAGGGCACCTTCGTCATCAACGGCACCGAGCGCGTCGTCGTGTCGCAGTTGGTTCGTTCACCAGGCGTGATCTTCGAGCCGGGCGAGCGCTACCGCTTGCGCAACTTGTCGAAGTACCAGTTGGTTAAGGGCACGATCCACCCATACCGCGGCGAGTGGCTCGAGTTCGACGTCGAGCACAAGCCGGGTAAAGACATCACCGCTGGCACTCGCGTTGCCCGCAAGCGCCGCTTGGGCATCTTCACATTGCTACGCGCGCTCGGCTACGACGAGGCCCACGCACCAGGTTTTCTCGACCGCTTCGTTGCTTACTTCGACTTTCTCGAAGGCCAGTGGGAGAAGGAGCGCCCAATCGCGCCAACCCGCGAAGAAGCGTTGATCGAAATTTACAAGCGGGCCCGTCCGGGTGAGCCGCCAACCGCCGAATCTGCACGCGCTTACTTCGAGTCGGCATTCTTCGAAAATCGTCGCTACGACTTGTCGCGCGTCGGTCGCTACAAGCTAGATCGCAAGCTCGGGCCAGAAGTCGAAAAGCTTGCCACACTGTTTGGTTTGAAGAAGGGCTCAGAGTTGGGCCAACTGGACATGCCGACTGAGGGCCAAGATGTGCTCAGCCGTTGCGAGGTTCTCGCGACGATGACGTACTTATTGCACCTCGTCAAGCAAGTGCCTGGTTACCGCCTCGACGATCAAGATCACTTCGCCAACCGCCGAATTCGTTCTGTCGGCGAGTTAATTCAAAACCAGGTGCGCATCGGCCTCTCGCGCATGGAGCGCGTAGTTCGCGAGCGCATGACCACGCAAGATG
>JAYTUM010000261.1:0-4064 GCA_043744575.1 Acidimicrobiales bacterium
GGGAATGTCGTCGATTTGAGTATCGCTAGCGCTAAATGGCTTCGAGGTGCGTTCGTAGCCACCCATCAGTAACCCGTCAACTTCCTGGCGGTAGTACACCAAGTTGTCGGGGTCACGCAATGACGGCAGCCGTCGGGCAGTGGGATCCAAAAAGTTCTCGGTGATCACATACTGATGGCTCATAGGGACGATCGGTATTCGCACTCCGACTAGGCGACCAATCGACGGCGCATACATACCGCCACAATTCACCACAATCTCGCATTCGATTTCACCCTTGTCGGTGACGACTCCACTGACGCGACCGTGGCGCATCAAAATTTCAACAACTCGCGTGTTGGTGACGATCTTTATCCCGTGCTGGCGGGCACCGCGGGCCATCGCATGAGAGAGCTGCGATGGGTCAACTTCGCCATCGGATGCCATGTAGCACGCCCCAACAACCCCATGCAGATCAATTAGCGGGAACATTTGCTGCGCCTCCGCGGGAGAGATCTCGTGCAAGTCAAGACCAAAGGTCCGAGCCCAGCCGATTTGGCGCCGAATTTCTTGCATCCGCTCCGGCGAGGAGGCCAATTTGATGCTTCCGCTTTCCTTCCAGCCCGGCGGAGTATCAGTGAGCTCAAGCGCTCGGTATAGCTCGACTGAGTGCATGTTCATTTTCGTCAGGGTCGGGTCGGCGCGCAGTTGACCCACTAAGCCAGCAGAATGAAATGTCGATCCGCTCGTCAGTTCGCTGCGGTCCAACAACACCGCATCGCGCTCGCCCATTTGAGCCAAGTGATACGCCACAGATGTGCCACCAACGCCTCCGCCGATGATCACGATCTTGGCCCGTGCCGGGACCGCAGTAGTGCTCATAAATAGAATGTATCCTGCCGTTGTGGGGGAAGACCTAACAAATGGCTCGGCAAGCCTCGAGGAAACTTATCGGCAGTTGTTTGATCTTGTTCCGAGATTACAAAAGCGCACCGCCATCCGTGAACTTTCAGGCGGACTCACGAACCGCAATCTCGCCGTCGAGACACCCTCCGGCACCTATGTTGCCCGCGTCTCGAGTAACTCATCGTCGCTGCTCGCAATAGACCGACGGGCCGAGTACCAGAATTCAATGATCGCCGCCTTGGCAGGCATCGGCGCGCCAGTATTTGATTACCTGCCTGATCACGGCCTGCTAGTCATCGGTTTTCTCGAGGGCCGCACGTACGGTCCAACCGACGTTGCGAATAGCCTGCAACGTATCGCCGAGAGCTGCCGAGTCTTGCACGCGACGACACCATTCGTCAGCGATTTCAACATGTTCGACATCCAGCGCCGCTATCTATCCACGATTCAAGAAAGTGGCTTTCGAATACCTGACGGCTACCTAAAATACATGCCGCAGGTGCAGAAAATGTTCGACGCGCTTCAAGTCCTAGACGAAGGAACCGTTCCTTGCAATAACGATCTGTTGCCCGCAAATTTTATCGATAACGGTGACAAGATCTGGATCATCGATTACGAATATTCGGGCAACAACGATGCCTGCTTTGAGTTAGGCAATATCTGGTCCGAGGCGTCGCTCGACTATGAATACCTGCGGGAGTTGGTAGACGCTTACTACGGCCGACATCGCCCAGAAAAACTCGCACGCGCTTGGTTTCTGGCGCTGATGTCAAAATATGGCTGGACACTATGGGCCTCGATTCAGAGCTCAATCTCTAGTTTTGACTTTGACTTTTGGGAATGGGGACAAGAAAAGTACGAGCGGGCCAAATCCGATTTCGAGGGCCCGCATTTCACTGCAATGCTTGAACAGGTAACGAAAAGAACTTCATGAACGCATCCCTCGACAGTGCGAAATATGTCTCATTCGTCTCATTGCGCCGCAACGGCGAGCCGGTGGCTACTCCCGTGTGGATCGCCAATTTCGAGGGCTCGTACGGGTTCACAACCGAGTCGACGTCGGGCAAGACCAAGCGCTTGAGTCACACCAGCGCTGCCACCGTGCAGCCCTGCAATTCCCGCGGCAAGATCACGCCCGGGTCCAGCGTTTACAAATGCACCGCCACGGTCGTGCGCGGCGAGCGCGCAAAACTTGTGCGCGCTGCAATCGCCCACAAGTACGGCTTGACCTACAAATTCTTCTTTGTGTACATATGGATCACCGAGCGCTTCAGTAAAGCCAAATCTGGTCCAGATACCGCCGTAGTGTTCACTCTCGAAAGCGTCTAACTCGCGTTAGCTTCGGCAAGCGGCTCGCGCCCTAGCGCGCAATATCAAACATCTGCGCGCTGGTCCTCATCTCGGCCAACATCTCCGGCAGCGGCGCCACCCCAATACCTGGTCCGCTCGGCACTGTGATGTATCCGCCGTCGAGCACGAACGGCGTCGTGATGTCGCGGGCGAAGTAACGGTTTGATGCCGAGGTGTCTCCCGGCAAGGTAAAGCCGGGCAGCGCCGCCAGGGCCAAGTTGGCGGCGCGGCCGATGCCAGTCTCGAGCATGCCTCCACACCAAACCGGCACGTTGCGCGACAAACACAGGTCGTGAATTTTCTTGGCCTCCAGGAATCCGCCGACGCGGCCAGGTTTGATATTTATTATCGCGCACGCCCCCATCTCGATTGCGCCGCGTGCGACTTCGTATGATGTAATGCTCTCGTCCAAACAAACTGGAGTGGCAATCTTTTGCGATAACTGGATGTGACCCGCTAGGTCTTCTTCTGGCAGCGGCTGCTCGATCAACAGCAGTTCGAACTCATCGAGTCGTGCCAAGTGCGCGGCATCATCGACCGTGTACGCCGCGTTAGCGTCTACCTGCAACATCAATTTCGGGCCAAATGTTTCGCGCACCGCGCGCACCTGCTCAATGTCGCTGCCCGGCTCGATCTTCAACTTGATGCGCAGATAGCCGTTATCTAGATACCCGCCGACCACTGCCAACAACTCGTCAATCGAGTTCTGAATACCGACCGAAACGCCCGAGGCGACTTTGTTTTTACTGGCGCCGAGATAACTCGCCAGAGACTTATTAGCGACACGCAACTGATAGTCGAGCAGCGCCACCTCGACCGCCGCCTTCGCCATAAAGTTGCCCCGCCACAGCCGAGCCGCGGCAACAAAAATTTCGGCCGTCGAATCGCTTCGCAGCAACGGCAGCAAAAAACGCTCAATCACGTCTTGGCAGCCGTCCACATACTCGGCCGAATAACCGGGCGTCGCGCCAGCGACGCATTCGCCCCAACCCTCATGATCGTCGCCGACCACATGTATGTACAGCAACTCGCGATCGGTGTCCGTGCCAAATGAAGTTCTAAATGGCGAGACCAGTTCAATGTGCGCTCGCACTAATTCGATGCTTCTGATCGCCACGATTACAGCCTCGCACTCGGCAACTGACCAGAATCGCTTCTACCGGGAGCCGGCATCAAAACATATTCATAGTTATTACTCAGACCAACCACTCGGGCGCCGGGCTCGGCCAAGGCCTTAAAGGCTTGGCGGTGCTCGGCGCGCCATTTCCTGGCGGCGGCCAGGTCGCTGCGCCGCAGGTTTTCGATGTCGTTGGGCGTACCTATATATAGGTACGAATCGCCGGCCCCAATATCCAGTTCCACAAACGCCCCCGCCGCCCGAGAGGCAACAGCTCCAGCCGCGGATACTTCCCAGTGCACCAGCAGCCGATCGCTCTGCTCGCCCTGGTTGATCGAGTCGTTCAATTCGCCGTAAAAGTTCTCGTGATATGAAACGACATCGGCCCCGAGCTTGACCAAGTTAAACCAGGCATTGCGGCGCACGAGCGGGTCAAATGTCCACCCAATCTTTTTATAACCATGCTCCCGCGCCCATTGAAACTGGTGCATCTTGAGCGCCAGGCCAACACCACTTCCCCCATATTGGGTGATCACGCCAGTCACGTGAGAATGCAAGATTCCAGTGTTTGAAGCCAGGGCAAACGACGCACCGACATATCGCCTCTCGCCGCCGACCACGACATAGGCCAGCGCACAACATCCCCCACTGTGAATCGCGGCAGTAATCACTTCTGAAGAGACCATCCCTACTACACCCCATACCGAATCGA
>JAYTUM010000262.1:0-16005 GCA_043744575.1 Acidimicrobiales bacterium
GAACGCGGCGGTCACGCCGGGATAGTCCCGTTCGCCGTGATGGGCGTGTCGATGTTGATCTCGTACGAGCGCGCTAAGGCAGAGTCACTCGGCCTGCAGGCAAAGGGCGGCTTGATGGAGCGAGCTGAGCGAATCATCTTGCTGTGCTTTGGTTTGTTGTTCGGCTCGATCTTGTATTGGGTGATGTGGGTAATGCTGGTGCTGACTTCGATAACGGCTCTGCAGCGTTTTATTAAGGTTTGGAAGCAGGCCGCGGTTGCCCCACGCACGGCCGAGCGACAAGCCGTGATTCGTTCGCGCCGCGCATCACGGCGCGTGGTGCGCGATCGCTACCGCGCCAAATTGCAAACTCGCCGGCGAGACAACTAACTCCGCGTTCGGCAAAGATGGTTGCCAGGCGCTCATCGACGAACGATTTGGCGGTGGCCAAAAGTTTTAAGTTGGCAGGAATGCTCGCGCGCATCACGCCAGCAGTCGTGACCCAAGGTGCGGTGTTCGCGGTGGCTCCAGCCTTCAGTCTTGCCATGCGCGACGCGCGCAAAATGGTCGAGCGGCACATTAGGCGCGTCGACCCGACGCTGACAGGCTCTGCGCTGAACCGTGCGGTGCGAGGCGCATTTCAAAGCTACGCCCGTTATTACGTTGAAACATTTCGCCTCCCAAGTATCCGCGGCGAAAAAGTAGTCGCGAGTTTCAGCATTGACGGTTTTGAGCACATCGAGACAGCGTTGCGTGGCGGCAAGGGGGCGATCCTGGCATTGCCGCATGTTGGCGGGTGGGAGTGGGCGGGCCGTTGGTTTTGCGATAAGGGATACGAGTTGACGGCCGTAGTTGAGAAACTCGAATCGCAAGAAATATTTGAAATGTTTCTTGACGCGCGCACCAAGATGGGTTTTGACATTATTCCGCTAGACGATCGCGCCGGGCTACTCGTGCAGGAGGCGCTTAGAAAGAATCGTCCGGTTTCGTTATTGTGCGATCGCGACATCCCTCAAGACGGCAAGCGAAACGGCGTCGAAGTTGAATTTTTCGGAGAGCGCACGACTGTGCCCGCAGGGCCCGCTTTCTTTGCGTTGCGTACTGGCGCGCCACTGATACCAATGGCGGTTTACTTCACCGAGCGCGTCGACGGTCATTACGCTCTCTTGCGGCCGCCGCTAGTCGTGCAACGCGAGGGATCGTTGCGCGAAGACATCGCCCGTATCACTCAACAGTTGGTTTGCGAGTTAGAAGTGTTAATTAGGCGCGCACCAGAGCAGTGGCACTTGTTTCAGCCCAATTGGCCGAGTGACCCCGGCTACTGATGAAGTGCTTGACCCGGAAGGTCACCCGTTATGCCTCTTCGTCGGGCCTGTCTGAACATCGTCGCTAACTAAGAATCGTTTGCAGTTCGAGAAGGCGCTGCTGGTTGACGCTGTACCAGACCCAGACCCCGCGCTTTGTGCTCGTGATCAGACCGGCCTCGCGCAGCACCTTGAGGTGATGACTTACCGTCGGCTGCGAGCGTCCAATTGGCTTAACCAATGAGCAGGCGCATGTTTCGTTGGTTCCCGCGGCCGCGATCAGGCTGAACAACTTGAGGCGCACGGGGTCTCCAAGGGCCGCAAAACCGTCGGCAAGATCTTTCGAATTGCGTCCGGAAAGTGGCGCTTGGCTTACCGGCAGGCAACAGTTGAGCGCAATTTTGGCGGCTGCAAGATTTTTCTTAGTTGGAGTTGACATATTGATAACCATCTATATATATTATCCATCATGACATCCAGACTGCAACTAGCCCTCAACGTTTCCAATCTCAATGTGGCCATCACTTTCTATAGCAAGATGTTTTCCACTGCTCCCGCGAAGGTGCGCGATGGCTACGCCAACTTTGCCATCGCCGATCCGCCCCTAAAACTCGTTTTGATCGAGACGCCGCAAGTTGCCGGCGAGGCGTACCCAAGAATTAATCATCTCGGTGTTGAGCTGGGTTCAAGCGGAGATGTAGAGATGGCAATAACGCATTTTGAGCAGATGGGTCTAGTTGATTCCGTTGAAAGGGAAAGCACCTGTTGTTTCGCGATTCAAGACAAGGTCTGGGTGCACGATCCCGATGGTGCACCATGGGAGTATTACACGGTGCTCGCCGATGCCGAGTCAACGGGCGAACTCTCGGTCCAAAATTGCTGCTAGCGCCAACCCTGCAGAGGAGGCTCGCAGCCGAGGCCTTGGGTACAGGGCTTTTGATAATCGCAGTGATCGGCTCGGGCATCATGGCAGAACGACTGACGAGCGACGTGGCATTGCAGCTGTTGTGCAACGCGGTCGCGACCGGTGGCGCGCTTGTTGCATTGATCACAATTTTTGGCCCAGTCTCCGGTGCTTCCTTTAACCCAGCTGTGGGGCTCGTCAACCGATTGCTCGGACTCGCAACAACCGCAGAGGTGATGGCGTATGCGGCGGCGCAGGTAATTGGTGGGTGCATCGGCGCGATTGTTGCCAACTTGATGTTTGATAATTCCGCAATAGTCGTCTCGCAGAAAGTTCGCACGGGCGGCAACATTTGGTTCTCTGAATTTGTCGCCACCGTCGGACTGCTACTCGTAATCCATGGCACCATCCGAGCCAGGCGAGCGGCGTGGGTGCCGATAATGGTTGCGGCTTGGATCACAAGCGCGTATTTCTTTACCTCGTCGACGTCTTTGGCCAATCCGGCGGTCAGCATTGCCAGGTCGCTGAGCAACACCTTCGCCGGCATCGCCCCGGAGTCTGTGCCAATGTTTGTGCTCGTGCAGTTAAGTGGCGCTGTTTTTGCTTGGCTCATAATTGGTTTCGTGTTCGATAAGCCTGAGGTCGAGAGCAGATGAGCATTCCCGGAGTTTTATTCTTGTGCGTCCACAATGCCGGGCGCTCGCAGATGGCCGCAGGGTTCATGCGCAGCATCGCGAGCGAGGGGGTCTCGGTCTTTTCTGCTGGCTCGGCGCCGGGCGATGAGTTAAACGCGACCGCGGTGGCGGTGATGAACGAAATTGGAATAGATATTTCAACTGCGCATCCGCAGATCTGGACGACGGAGATGCTCGATGAGGTCGACATAGTCGTAACGATGGGTTGCGGCGATGCGTGCCCATTCATCCCCGGCAAGAAATTCGTTGATTGGCCGCTGACGGACCCCGCTGGTAAGGAAATCGGTGTTGTACGCGAAATCCGCGACGAGATTAAATTGCGAGTAATCGAATTACTCGCCGATTTAACCAAACACCCGAGCTAAGCGTAGATATCGAATAACTCCTGAATTGCCTTGGCCTGGCCGCCCGATGTACTCGACATCACTGCGATTGGCGTGACGCCGGCCGCATACCAGGCCTCAAACTTATCGCGCACCTGAGTGGCGTTGCCCGACACTGTGCAGTCGCTGAGCCAAGCATCGCTCATCACGCCCATTAGTTTTTCTGCGACCAACTCCTTTGGAGTATTCGCCAATACTTCTTCGGTGGAATTCATCTCATCTTCGTATCCGGCCGCGCGCCAATAATTGCGATAGTTGGGCAGCAACAAGTACCCGCTCAAGGTCTTGCGGTGCTGTTGTTGGGCGCCCGCTAGATCATCACTAATCACGGTCGGCAACATATTGCCCGCGAAGAACTCGTCGCGGTGAGCGATCGGGATCTGGGCAACCTGTTTTGGCGTGTAGCTCAGAGAAGCATTGGCCCAAATCGCACCCTGCGAGATTTCTGTCGCCAACCCGAGCATCTTGTCGCGCAAAGTAGCGAGATAAATCGGCGGCAACGTTCCGCTGAAGCGCTCATTGGCTCGCATCGCTACTACATAGTTGCGGATGTCGGTGAGTGGCTTGCCACTGTCGACGCCGAGCCGGGCCACGACTGGCCCGTGGCTCACGCCGATGCCCATGGCAAACCGACCGCCAGATATTTCGTGTAGGTGCGCCGCCGTATTGCCGCTCTCGACGGGGTGGCTGTAATAGATCGGCTGAATCGAGGTCCAAAATTTAATCGTCGACGTGGTGTGACTGAGCGACACGCAAAGTCCCATCGTCGCCCCGAGGCTCGGGCAAGCCAGGCCGTTGAACCCTCGTCGTTCCGCCTCGGCCGCCAATTCCAAGATTGCGCCTCGCTTCGTAGGAGTAGCAACAATCGAAAGCGCGGGCATGTCTGTCGGGTTTGTCATGTCGGCAAAGTTACCCGCTTGGCGTACCGTAGACGACGTGGTCGACCCCGAGAATTTCAAAATGCTGCGCGTGGCGATGGTCAGCCCCTACAGCGTCTCGGTTCCGGGAGGTGTGCAGTCGCAGGTGATGGGTCTCGCCCGTGAGATGCGTAGGCTCGGACACGAGGTTCGAGTGCTGGCGCCGTGCGACGGGCCTCCGCCCGAAAGTTTCGTTACGCCCCTCGGCAATAGCCTGCCGACGCAGTCGAACGGATCGGTAGCGCGCCTCGCACCGGACCCAGCGGCGGCCCTGCGAACCGTGCGCGCTCTAAATGACGAGGCATTTGATGTAATTCATCTGCATGAGCCGCTCGTTCCCGGGCCGACTGTGACCGCGTTGTTGATGCGTATAGCCCCAACTGTAGGCACCTTTCATGCCGCCGGAGCCGGAACGAGAACTTACAAAGTCTTAAATCGCACCGCACGCTGGGCAGCCAATCATCTAGATGTGCGCGTCGCTGTGTCCCAGCACGCCCGCGAATTGGCGGCGCGCAACCTTGATGGCGAATACCAAATTCTATTTAACGGCATCGAGGTCAGTCGCTATTACAGACCCGATATCGCGCGTTCGGAACAGCCAACCATATTATTCTGCGGTCGCTACGAGCCGCGCAAGGGTCTAGAGGTACTTCTCGAAGCGCTGATGTCGTTGCCTCGCGAGGTGCGCCTTTGGGTTGCGTCTAGCGGCGCCGGTATCGAGAATCTTCGGGATCAATATGCGAACGACACCCGCATCGAGTGGTTGGGTCGAATCACAGAAGACGACAAGATTGATCGTCTCGCCAAATGCACCGTGTTCTGTGCGCCGTCGCTGCACAGCGAATCATTCGGAATCGTGTTGCTCGAAGCGATGGCCGCGCACACGCCGCTGGTGGCCAGCGCCCTCGACGGTTACCGCAACGTAGCCACCGACGATAAGGATGCACTGTTGGTGAAACCGGGCGACTCCAACGCGTTAGCGGCGGCGCTGGCGCGAATCATTTCGGACACGGATTTGTCGGCGCGGCTAGTAGCAGGCGGGTCATCGCGGGCGGAGGATTTTTCGATGCACTCGCTGGCGCAGCATTATTTGCAGATTTATCGAAAGTTGTTAGAAGACGAGGCGTCGGCGGCGTTAATAGTCGTGCCAAATAGAATCTTGTCGTACTTCGGCGACAGGCTACTGAGGCGCTCGGGCTCGGCGCGCTCTGCGTAGAATGAAACCATGAACCTCTTTGTAATCCTAATAGTTGTAGCGGTGATAGCCGGCTTTATCGGCCTGTCGTACAACGGCCTGGTGCGTCGGCGCAACGATGTCAACAATTCGTGGTCGCAGATTGACGTCCAATTGAAGCGTCGTATAGACCTCATCCCTAATCTCGTAGAGACGGTAAAGGGTTACGCGGCCCACGAGCGCACCGCTCTCGAAGCCGTCATTACCGCGCGCAACTCGGCGATGGCAGCGCCATCGACACCCGCCGCGCAGGCCAGTGCTGATAACGCCCTGACCGGCGCACTGCGACAGTTGTTTGCATTGTCTGAGGCCTACCCCGACCTGAAGGCCAACCAGGGGTTCGTCTCATTGCAAGATGAACTTGCCAACACCGAGAGCCGAATCGCCTATGCGAGACAGTTCTACGGCGACTCGGTTGCCAAATTTAACACCGCGATCCAGAAATTTCCGACTGTATTCATTGCCAGAATGTTCAATTTCACCGCGCGCGAATTTTTCGAAGCCGAAGATGCGGCACGAACTGCTCCGAACATCAAGTTCTAAAATTCGCTCGCATGAACGATCTGATCACTTCGAATAAGCGGCGTACCGTATTTTTGATGTTGGGTTTCGTGTTCATCGTTGTGCTTGTGGGGGCATCGGTCGGCTCGCTAATCGGTAACTCAACAACGGGCACCATCTTCGCCGTCGTACTCTCGGGAGTCTTCGCGTTTGGCGCGTACTGGAAGTCAGACGCAGTTGCGTTGCGCGTTAGTCGCGCGGTGCCCGCAGACCCGAACGAATACAAGCGGCTCCACAACCTGATCGAGGGCCTGTGTATCGCCAGCGGGTTGCCCAAGCCCCGAATATTCGTGATTTACGACGATGCGCCCAACGCGTTTGCGACAGGTCGCAACCCGCAACACGCGGCAATTGCGGTAACGACGGGGTTGCTCGAGAAGATGAATCGCGTCGAGCTCGAGGGCGTGCTGGCGCACGAACTCTCGCACATTCGAAATTACGATATTTTGGTCTCAACCCTCGCTGTCACGCTCGTGGGCTCAATTGCTCTGATCACCGACATCACGATTCGTACGATGTGGTGGAACGGCGGGCGAGTGAGTCGCGGCAACGATCGCCAGAACGGCGCCAATCCTCTGGCGTTGATCGGCTTTGCGATGCTGATCTTGGCTCCAATTTTAGCCAAGTTGATGCAGGCTGCAATCAGTCGGAAGCGCGAAACCTTGGCCGACGTCTCGGCCTGCCAAATAACCCGTTACCCGCCTGGCTTGATCTCCGCGCTCGAGAAATTGCAGGCCGATACGACTACGACCCACTCTGCAAGTATGGCGACGGCACATATGTGGATTGAGCAGCCGCTGTCGGGGGTCAAAGACTCGGGTCGGCTCGGCTCGCTGCATAAACTGTTTAATACCCACCCACCCCTGGCAGAGCGCATCGCCTTGCTACGAGAAGTGTAAATAGGAGTAAGCAAATGTTTCAGGTTTCAATTCTTCGCCGTGCCGCATTCGCTGGCTCGCTCATTGCCCTGGCGGCGTGCGGCGGTTCGTCCAACTCGACGAGCGGGTCAGATAACACTTCCTCGCCAGACACCACGGTCGCAGCAGATACAACTACAACGGTCGTAGCAGCTGTCGTCAACCCGCTGACCGGTGAGCCTGCGAGCGACGAAACTACCCTCAGCCGCCCGGCGATGGTCGTCAAGATTGATAACCACCCGGCGGCTCACCCTCAGGCGGGCATCAACCAAGCCGACATCATCTTCGAGGAAAACGTCGAGAAATTAACTCGCTTTGCCGCGGTGTTTCAGAGTCAGGGCAGTGATCCAGTCGGCCCGATTCGTAGCGGCCGCTTTCAAGACATCAACTTGCTCGGATCGTTAAACAAGCCATTGTTCGTGTGGAGCGGCGGTAATGCCCAAGTGTCTGCGGCAATTCGCAAGTCTGACCTTGTCGACTTGAGTTACACGATTGCCAACAAGGATGGCGGATTCGCCCGCGATAGCACCCGCAAGGCTCCGCACGATCTCTTCGCCGAGACAAGCAAGTTGTGGACGTTAGCGCCGGACGGCTCAGGGCCGCCGCCAGCGCAATTTGTTTACCGTGGCACCAGCGATGCCATGCCGACAACGGCCAAGAAGGTCGACGGCGTGAAGGTCTCAATGGACGGCGTGAAGGTGTACTGGTTGTGGAACGCAAAGAACTCGACGTTCGATCGCTTTGAAAGCGACAAGCCACACGTCGACGTAGATGACGTGCAATTGAACGTGCGCAACGTCGTAGTGCTTGAAGTTGAGTACACCAAGAGTTACAGCCCGACTTCAAAGACCCTCGGCGGCGGCAAGGTAACGGTATTCACGAACGGTGCGGCGATCTCTGGTACCTGGACTCGGGAAACTCGTTACGTGCCGTTCACATTGAAAGATTCGAGCGGCGCCGTTATCAAGATGACTCCTGGGCGAACGTTCGTTGAAGTCGCCCGTGCCGATAAATCGGCAATAATCGCTCTTGGCGTAGACCCGGCCGAAGTTAAATACCCATAACCCGTTGCGCTGCCGTTTGGGGTGGCGCATTCAGGGTTGCTTTAGCGTTATGCGCTCCGAGAATTGGCTAGATACGCTTAGTCCATGACCTCGCCACAAGACCGCAACAACGGGCAAGCAGCAACTGGTTCGATGCGCGTCAAGCGCGGTCTGGCCGAGATGCTCAAGGGCGGTGTAATCATGGATGTCGTTACGCCTGTCGAGGCCAAGATCGCGGAGGACGCGGGCGCGGTTGCAGTTATGGCGCTCGAGCGTGTGCCCGCGGACATTCGTCGCGACGGCGGCGTTGCGCGCATGAGTGACCCAGAGATGATCGAGAGCATTCAGCGCGCGGTATCAATTCCGGTCATGGCCAAGGTTCGCATTGGTCACTTTGTCGAGGCCCAAGTGCTCGAGGCTTTGGGCGTCGACTTCATTGACGAATCAGAAGTGCTGACGCCAGCCGACGAGACGCATCACATCGACAAGTTTGCCTTCGCCGTACCGTTCGTGTGCGGTGCCACAAACTTGGGTGAAGCGCTGCGTCGCATCAGCGAGGGCGCGGCGCTGATTCGCTCAAAGGGCGAGGCAGGCACCGGCAACGTGGTCGAGGCGGTGCGTCACCTGCGCAATATTCTCGGCGATATCCGCAAGATCACTCAGGCCGACTCTGCCGAACTTTTCGATTGGGCCAAGCGTCTTGGCGCGCCGCTGCAACTAGTTCAAGAAATTGCCGAGACCGGGCAACTGCAAGTACCGCTGTTTTGCGCGGGCGGCTTGGCGACGCCAGCTGACGCGGCATTGGCGATGCAACTTGGCGCGCAATCTGTATTCGTCGGCTCAGGAATTTTTAAAAGCGAAGACCCAGCACCGCGCGCCAAGGCTATTGTCGAAGCGACAACGCATTTCCGCGACGCGCACATAATCGCCAAGGTCAGTCGCGGTCTCGGCAAGCCCATGACAGGTATCGGCATGGACGAGATTCACGAGCGTTACGCCGATCGAGGCAATTGAGCGATTCGAGGCCTCCCAGTGAGTCGTCTTGTCGGAGTGTTGGCATTGCAAGGTGCGTTTTACGCACACGAACTAGCACTAATTGAAAGCGGCGCGCGCACTCGACTGGTTCGTAATTCGCGCGACCTAAACGGATTACAAGCGCTCGTACTGCCGGGAGGCGAGAGCACCACCATGTCAATGCTGCTCGAGACCTCTGCGTTGTTCGATCCGATTTTCAAACTAGTTGATGCTGGGCTTCCGGTGTTCGGCACTTGCGCCGGTATGATTTTATTGGCCAGCAAGGTCCATGATGCACGGCCAGACCAGAGGTCGTTCGCCGCGATCGACATTGAAGTTCGACGTAACGCCTACGGCTCTCAAGTCGACAGCTTTGAGGCTGATATCCAGGTCGCATCGCTGCAAACCTCCTTTCACGCAATGTTCATTCGTGCCCCGCGGGTTGTACGGGTCGCCGATACTGTCGAGGTGCTAGCTACATTCGGCGATGATGTTGTTTTGGCGCGCGAGAATAATGTGATGGTGGCGTCGTTTCACCCAGAGCTGACGCCAGATACAAGAATCCACCGAATGTTTCTAGCGAGCATCGATTGAGAGGTAGCGAAAATGTCCGGGCATTCCAAATGGGCAACCATCAAACACAAAAAGGGCGCAGCCGATAAGGCGCGTGGCAAAGTTTTCGCGAAGCTTTCGAGGCAATTAGAAGTTGCGGCCAAAGACGGTGGCGGCGACCCGACATCCAACGCGACGTTGCGCACGATCGTGCTCAAGGCCAAGGCATCGCAGATGACCAAGGACGCAATCGATCGCGCCATCAAGCGCGGCATTGGCGCAGATGACGGCAAAGTTTACGAGTCGATCACTTACGAAGCATACGCGCCGGGGGGCGTGGCGATGTTGATCGACGTGCTTACCGACAATCGCAATCGCACCGCCGCCGACGTGCGTGTGATTTTCAGCAAACTTGGGGGGGCAATGGCCGAGCCTGGGGCGGTCGGTTGGCAGTTCTCGCGCAAGGGAGTATTGCAAGTTGCGCACGAGGTCAGCGAAGATGCGCTGATGTCGTTGGCTCTTGAGAATGGCGCTGAAGACATCACCGATGACCAAGACTCGTGGCGGGTCGTCTGCGATTCTCACAGCGTGTACGACCTCAAGGCGACTCTAGACGCGGCGGGTATGGCCGTTGCGTCGGCTGTCTCGACGATGGTCTCGTCGTTAACTGTTCCGGTGACCAATCTCAAGGACGCCAGAGCGGTGCTGCACATCTTGGACGAACTCGAAGAGAACGACGATGTGCAAGACGTGTACGCCAACTTTGACATCCCCGCAGACATTCTCGCCGAGGCTGCGCAATGAGCGATAAGACGATCGGCGTGGGCGACAAGGCGCCTGAATTCACCTTGCTGGGCACAGGCGGTAAGAATTATTCATTGACTGACTATCGCGGCAGGCCTGTGGTGTTGACGTTCTACCCTGGTGACAATACGGCGGTCTGCACAAAACAGCTGTGTTCGTACAACGATCAAATCGATGACTTCGCGGGTGTTGGCGCCCAGGTGCTGGGTATTTCGGCGCAGGGGGTCGAGAGTCACGACAAGTTTTCTGGCAAGCACGGTCTTAATTTTCCGTTGCTTGCCGATATCGACAAGGCTGTTTCACATCAGTACGGCATAGTTGGTCCCCTCGGTCTGCTGCGCCGCAGCGTCTTTGTGGTCGACGGCTCGGGCATTGTTCGTTACGCGCACCGCGGTCTGCTCGGCGTCACCTATCGCCCAGCGGCAGAACTGTTAGCGGCCGTAAAGGCCGCCACAGTTGGTGCCTAATCCCCATAGGTAGTGCCCCAAGTGGCTACCATTGAACATATGTTCGCCTCGGAGTCGAAGTTCGCTAAGCAGGTAAGGGTTGCCAAGGCTGACTCGAGGGCAGCGTGCGTGATTGGGATTGACCCTGGTTTGACTCGCTGCGGGTTCGCGGTGTTGCGCAGTGTTGGGTCCACGACTCCAAAGGTTGTCAGCATCGGTGTAATCACGACTAAGCCGACGACGCCGTTGCCGCAGCGATTGGCCGAGATCAATCGCGAGTTATGTGGATTATTCGACGAGTTCTCACCTAGCGCCGTCGCTGTCGAGCAAGTGTTTTTTCAAAATAACGTGAGCACGGCAATGGGCGTCGCGCAAGCGAGCGGGTTAGTGTTGGCGATCTCTGCCGAACGCGGCTGCGATGTTGTGCAGTACACGCCAAGTCAGGTCAAGATGGCCATCGCCGGCAGTGGCAGTGCCGAAAAGATGGAGGTGCAAAGGATGGTTCAGAAACGACTTGGCCTAGCGACTATGCCCAAGCCCGCCGACGCCGCCGACGCCGCTGCGCTGGCGCTTTGTTACATCGCAATGGCGCCACTTCAGCGCAGCATTAAAACCGCGATTACGGCTAAGAATTCGGCATGATTGGCTCGCTGCACGGCAAAGTCTTAGAGCGCAGCAGCGACAGCACCGCTCTGATCGAAGTTGCGGGCATTGGCTACCTAGTGCACGTTACGCCCCGCACCTTGGCCGAACTCGAGCCCACATCGAGCGCGTTTATGTATGTGTATGAGCACCTCCGCGAAGACGCACACACGTTGTACGCATTTCTAGATCGCGATGAGCGCACTTGCTTCGAAACGCTGATCGCGACGCACGGTATCGGGCCGGCGATGGCGATGGCGATCTTGAGTACTTATTCTCCGCATTCTCTAATCGATATCGTCTCAACTGCAGACATCGGCTCGCTAACGCTGGTGTCTGGCGTTGGTCGCAAGACCGCCGAGCGACTGCTCGTCGAGCTCAAGGGCAGGCTCAATTCGCCGATACTCGATAATGCATACGAGCGCGCAACATCATTTTCTGCGGTTGGTGATGTGCGCGAGGCCTTGGCCGGCCTTGGCTACGGAGCCGACGAAATTCGTGATGTCTTGCGCGACCTGCCCGTCACGCAGACCGCAGAGCAAATGCTTCGATTGGCGCTAAATGCTCTGGGGGTTCGCCGTGCGTGAGCTGGGGGTTCGCCGTGCGTGAAGAATTTCTAGACCCCGAAGTAAGCGACGACGCAGATCGATCACAAGAATACGGCCTTCGGCCGCGCAGACTCGGCGATTTTGTCGGTCAGCGCGAACTCAAAGAACACCTCGATATCGTCCTAGAGGCAGCTCGCTTGCGTCAGCAGGCAGCCGACCACATCTTGCTCTCGGGGCCACCAGGGTTAGGCAAGACCACGATGGCCGGCATCGTCGCTGCCGAGATGTCGGCGACGCTGCACGTAACATCGGGGCCCGCACTAGAGCGTGCCGGTGATCTGGCGGCAATTCTTACAAAACTCGAAGAGAATGACGTCCTGTTTATAGACGAGATCCATCGCCTCTCGCGCAATGTCGAAGAAATCTTGTACCCGGCAATGGAAGATTTTCAAATCGACATCGTCGTTGGCAAAGGACCTGCCGCCTCGTCGATTCGACTGACGCTCCCGCAATTTACTCTGATCGGCGCGACTACGCGCACGGGAATGATTACTGGTCCGCTACGTGACAGGTTTGGGTTAGTCGCTCGCCTCGATTATTACGACCAGGCCGAACTCGAGTTGATTGTGTCTCGCACGGCGGGCATCTTGGAAGTTCAAATTGACGCGGCCGGTGCCACCGAGATCGCGCGCCGTTCGAGGGGCACGCCACGGATAGCCAATCGTTTGTTGCGTCGGGTGAGAGATTTTGCGCAGGTGCGCGGCAACGGAACTGTTAATCAAAAAACTGCGCAAAGTGCGCTGGCGGTATTTGGCGTAGACGAAAAAGGTCTCGACAAGGTTGACCGAGCGATCTTGACGGCGATTTGCGCCCAGTTCGGTGGAGGGCCGGTCGGGTTGTCGACTCTGGCGATAAGCGTCAGCGAGCAAACTGAGACGCTTGAAGACATGTACGAACCGTTCTTGATTCAGCAAGGCATGATTGCGCGCACACCGCGAGGTCGCGTGGCGATGCCGAGCGCCTGGCGCCACCTCGGTATCGATCCGCCCGAGGTCATGCCCGAGTTGTTTTGACCGTGCATATTTCCGAAATCGAATACGAGCTGCCAGATGACTTGATCGCGCAGAGCCCGATCGAACCTCGCGACGCTGCGAGGTTGCTAGTGGATCAGGGAAGCAATCCGCCACTGCACAGCCATGTGCGCGACATCGCCAATTTTTTTGACCTCGGCGATGTCTTGGTGGTTAACAACACGCGGGTATTGCCGGCACGCCTGCATCTGCGGCGCGAGACCGGCGGCGCGGTTGAGGTGTTGTTGCTCGAGGCGAAAAACGGCGAGCACACTGTATGGGAGGCGTTGCTACGGCCCGGCGGCAAGTTGCGGCTAGGTGAGCTGTTGCTCGGACGTGACGACGACAATCTGGAGCGACCACTGCTAGAGGTCGGCGAGCGTACGCCGGCTGGCGACACCTTTTTTGTGACGATGCTCGGCGGTGACGCGCTGTCGTTGCTAGCACGCATCGGCGAAATCCCGCTTCCGCCATACATCACTGAGAAATTGCGCGACGCCGAGCGTTACCAGACGGTGTACTCGAAAAACCCTGGCTCGGTCGCCGCGCCAACTGCCGGCTTGCATTTCACTACCGAATTGCTCGAGTCTGTTCTCGCACGGGGTGTCGAGATTGCCAATGTCGAACTTGTGGTTGGGCTTGACACGTTCGCGCCCGTCAGCGTCGAAGACCCGCTCAATCACATCATTCATACAGAGTCGTATGAGGTACCCGAGGCGACGATAGAACTGTGTCGGCAAGCTAACCGCGTGATTGCCGTGGGTACCACGGCGACTCGCGCCTTAGAGACTGCCGCGACAACCGGACACCTTGTCGGGCGTAGTGACCTCTTCATCACGCCCGGATACGATTTCAAACTCGTCGACGTGATGATGACCAACTTTCACATGCCCAGAACCACACTGCTGCTGATGGTCGAAGCATTTATCGGCAGACGTTGGCGCGATCTATACGCCGAGGCGGTGCGTGAGAAGTACAGGTTCTTGTCATTCGGTGATGCAATGTTGCTTGACCGCTCGTTGCGGTAGGTCTTCTCGGTACTCTTAGGAGAGTGTTTGCTGTTGAATTTGTTGAAACGGAGCGCGCCGGTTTGGCCCGTGCGGGAACTGCGACCACGCACCGCGGCACCTACGACACGCCATGTTTCATGCCTGTCGGCACGCGCGGTGCGATTAAGTATCTGAGCGCACAAGACTACGAAGAGCTGGGCGCTCAAATTGTCTTGGGCAATACATATCATCTGATGCTGCGCCCCGGTGCGCAGGTGGTCGCCGACTTTGGTGGCCTCGGTAAGTTCGCGGGATGGAACGGACTGACACTGAGCGACTCGGGCGGTTTTCAAGTCTTTTCGCTTGACCCGCACGTAGATGATGACGGCGTGACTTTCAAGTCGATTTACGACGGGTCATCGCATCGCTTCACGCCAGAGATCGCAGTTGACACACAGCAGAAAATTGGCGCAGATATTCAAATGGTGCTCGACGTTTGCCCACCGCTTCCTAGCAGCAGCGATGTCGTGCGGCTAGCGGTCGAGCGCACAGCGGCATGGGCCGCCCGCGCCCGCACGGCCCACACTCGTAACGATCAATCGCTGTTCGGAATCGTTCAAGGCGGCACCAGCGCGGCGATGCGGTCTGAGAGCGCCCGACGCACGGCCAGTTTAGATTTTGATGGTTACGGCATTGGCGGCTTGTCTGTGGGCGAGTCGCGCGCTGAGATGTTGCCGGCTCTCGATGCGGCATTGCGCGAATTGCCGGCGAATAGACCGCGTTATTTAATGGGCGTGGGAGACCCGGCGTCTTTGATTGAGGCCGTAAGTCTGGGCGTCGATCAATTCGACTGCGTTATGCAGACTCGTCTTGGGCGCCACGGCACCGCGCTCACGGCCGTGGGTCGGGTAAATCTGAAGCGTGCCGAATTCATCAACAGTAATCAGCCAATCGACGAGTCTTGTGGTTGCAGCGTCTGCGCTCGTCATTCGCGGGGTTACATTCGTCACCTCTTTCAAGTTGGTGAACCTACTGCGTCTCGGCTGGTGTCTCTGCATAACTTGGCGTGGACCATTGCGCTAATGCGCCAGATGCGCGAGTCAATAATCAACGGAACCTTCGCCGAATTACGCCTTGAAGTGCTCGGCGTATGGGATGGCGAAGGCCTAGGCCAGCCTGCAAGTTAGTTGCCTGAGTCGCTAGAGTAAGTCCCTATGTCAACGACTCTTTCACTTGTATTAGGTGCCGCACAGACCAAAAGCGGCAGCAGCATTTTAAGCATCTTGCCTCTGGTCTTGATTTTCGTGGCGATGTATTTCTTGTTGCTGAAACCACAGCGCAAGCGCCAAAAACAGACCCGAACATTGCAGAGTGCCCTCGCGGTAGGCGACGAGGTAATCCTCGTATCGGGCATCTACGGTTTTGTCAATGGAGTCGAGGAAGACTACATCTGGCTCGACATCGCCGAACATCCGAAAGGCTCTAAGGACTCGGTTGAGATTCGCGTCGCTCGCAGCGCCATCGCCCGCGTCGTGGCCCCGTCGACAGATGCCAAACCGACAGACGCTAAATAGTCGTCGTTAGATTTTTTCAAAGTTCACAATGGTACGTCGCCTCTTAATCTCGTTGATCGGGATTATCGTCGTGGTCTCTGGCATGCTCATCGCCAACTTGGTTGCCAACAACACGCCGTCGCTGGGTCTTGACTTGCAGGGCGGAGCGTCGGTAACACTGCAGCCAGAGGGCGTCTACGACGCCGCTTCGCTAGATGTCGCAGTCGAGATTATTCGCGCCCGTGTTGACTCGATCGGCGTCGCCGAGCCCGAGATCATTCGTCAGGGCGACACCGTCGTAATCAACCTGCCGGGCGTAGAAGACAACCAACGCGCGCTCGATATTGTCGGCCGCCAGGGCGAAGTTTTGCTTCGACCAGTATTGCGGTCAGGGCCGCTGGACACAAGTACGACCGAAACGACTGTTCCGGGCGCGACTACTATTCCCGG
>JAYTUM010000263.1:0-4015 GCA_043744575.1 Acidimicrobiales bacterium
CGGCGATGCTCCCAGCCACATCTATGTCAATAGCAAACACAAAAAGGCGCAGGAAGCTGGCATGGTCTCGGTTGGTGTGCACCTTGAGGAAGATGCAACACAAGAACAGGTAGAAGACGAAGTGCGCAAACTTGCTTCCGATCCGTCAGTTCACGGAATCCTCGTGCAGTTGCCGCTCCCGAAGCACATTAATTCCGAACCAGTGTTGGCACTTCTTCCACCAGAAAAAGACGTAGATGGCCTCACCGAACGTTCGATGGGTCGATTGATTCGGGGCCTTCCAGGTCACGCGCCATGTACGCCACTAGGCGTCATGCGATTGCTCGATCGTTACAACATTGCTACGAAGGGCAAGAAAGTTGTTGTAATCGGCCGCTCTTTTTTGACAGGGCTTCCTCAAGTAATCCTGTTCATTCGAAAAGGTGGTGACGCAACAACGACGTGTGCTCATTCAAATACTTCGCCTATAGATTTGAAAGCGGTGTGTCGTGCAGCAGACATCATCGTGTCGTGCGTGGGTATTGCGCGCCTGATCACAGCCGAATTCGTCAAGCCTGGCGCAACGGTAATCGATGTTGGCGTTTCGCGAATAGATAACAAAATTGTTGGCGACGTCGACTTCGAATCGGTTCAGGCAGTTGCCGGCGCGATCACCCCGATGCCAGGCGGCACGGGGCCGATGACGATCGGATGCTTGCTCGAGAACACTCTCGAAGCCGCCAAGATGCTCGGCGCATTTCCACGCTAAATTCGCGCGATCACGAATTGACCTCTAGTTACTTGCGGGTGCCTGCATCCGCTTGGCGGCAGTCTGGGTGAGCCTGTCCAGAATCGTCGCCATGATCACGATCGCAATACCGACTTCGGCGCCGAGTCCCTTGTTGGGCCCGGTCAGCGCCTCGATCGATCGGTAGCCGAGCCCGCCACCGCCAACCATTCCGGCAATGATCGCCATCGATAACACCATCATCACCATCTGGTTTATCGCCAAGATGATGGATGGCATCGCCAGCGGAATACGCACGCCCCACAGCACCTGTCTACCCGTAGCGCCGAAAGTGCGGGCAGCCTCAATCGATTCGGTGTTGACGTGGCGAATGCCGAGCGAAGTGAGCCTGATGCCTGGCGGTATCGAGTAGACGACCGCTGCGATCACACCCGGTACCGGGCCGACGGTAAAAATCATCACGAACGGTATTGCATAGATCAAGGGCGGGATGGTTTGCAGCGAGTCAAGGATTGGCGAGAGCGCGGCTTCGGCGCGCGGGCGTCGACCGAGCCAAACGCCGATTGGCAGGGCGATCAAGATAGAGAGCGCCACGGCGACAACTGTCTGCGTCAAGGTGACGCTTGCATCCGACCACATGCCAGTCACGCCGATGAACAAAAGTCCCGCCGAAGTGATTAGCGCCATCTTCCAACCAGCGATTGCGTACGATAGGGCCGCGGCGACAAGGGTGATTAGTTGCCAGGCGAGTGATTTATTCAAAATATTCTGCGACCTCAACAAGACGTCGCGCACAATAAAGTCGTTAAACGGTCTGGTGACGACGTCGAAAGTGTCACGAAACCAGTTCACGGCCGTGTCTACCGGGTCGGCAAACGAAGTGCCCCAGGAAAACGGAAACTCGTGCCAACCGGCAACGCGCCCGATCACCGTGGCGGCCGCAATTGCGGCGACAAATGTCAGCATCGCTCGGCGAGAAATCTTGCGGCGCGTAGTACCTGGCTGCACGACGAGTGCCATGCTGACGCGGTCGAGCACAAATGCGACGGCAACCACGGCCATGCTGACGACGAGACCACGACCCGGCGCCAATTGGCGTACGGTGTCGAGGATCTGCTGGCCGAGCCCTCCTGCGCCAACGAGAGTCGCGATCACAACTATGCCGAGAGCCATCATTACGGTCTGGTTAACTCCCGCAACTATTGATGGCACGGCGAGGGGGATCTGCACGCGCGTAAGAATTTGCCGCTTGGTGGCCCCAAACATTCGTGCAGCCTCAATTGAAGCCGCGGGCACTTGCTGGATGCCGAGCGCGGTAAGGCGAATCATCGGCGGCAGCGCGTAAATCACCGTTGCGATCGCTGCCGGCACCTTGCCAATCCCGAAAAGCAGAACGATCGGAATTAGATAGACGGTTGCCGGAACGGTTTGCATCGCATCGAGGATCGGGCGCAAAATTTCGCCGAACCGTCTGTTCAGCGCCGTAAATACTCCGAGGGGCACGCCGATTATAACGCTGACAACGACCGCGACGGCCATCAGCGAGATCGTCTCGATGCTCGCCGACCACACGCCGACAATTCCGGGGTAGACAATTGCAAAGGCGGCGCAAGTTGCGACAACCCACTTGCCGGTGCGGGCAATGATCGCGAATGTGATTATTGGGGGGATGAACCACGGCAGCCACGAGATGAGCGACTCGGTGTGGTCTAATCCAAATCTGATTATTGAGGTGATCGGGTTAAACACAAATGTAAACAGCCAGTGGTGGCTGCGGTTGACGCGTATCCATCCCTGCGATCGGTTGACTGGATCCGCCAGACCGATATTCCATGACTCGGGAAAGCCGCGAGTACCCAGTAATTGAGCGACGACCAGCACCGCAACAAACGCCGCCAAGAATCTGTACTTAGGCGCCCACTTGCTTGTCCCCAAAGTGTGAAGCGTTACGCTCATCGATTCTCGGCCCGCAACATCGTCGCAACACTCTCTTTGTCGACTGTGCCGATAGGCGCGCCGTCGGAGTCGATCACTGTGATCTGTTCGTCTGATTCGAGCAGCATCGGAACGACCACTTCGATGCGGTCGTTGGCCCGAACAGCGCGGCTATTGGCGGCGCGGCTATTGGCAGCACCGAAATCAAACTTCGTTACCGAGCGAACGCTCAGAACCTTGGCCCGGGGAACATCGTTGACAAATTCACGGACATAGTCGGTGGCCGGCGCCGAGACGATCTCTTCGGGCGTGCCGACCTGATCGAACGAGCCATCCTTCATGATCGCAATTCTGTCGCCGAGGCGTAGCGCCTCGGCGAAGTCGTGGGTGATGAAGATGATCGTCCGTTGCATTGTTTTTTGCAGCCGAATGAGTTCGTCTTGCATCTCCTTTCTGATCAGCGGGTCGAGAGCCGAGAATGGCTCGTCGAAAAGTAATATTTGCGGGTCAACCGCCAGCGCGCGAGCGAGTCCGACTCGTTGTTGCATGCCTCCCGAAAGTTGCTGTGGGTAACGGTCCGCCCAGCCGGCAAGTCCGACTGTATTTAGAATTTCTGTGGCCCGCGCTAGGCGAGTTTTCTTATCGATCTTTTGCACTTCCAAGCCGTAGGCGATGTTTTCGATCACGCGACGGTGGGGGAACAGGCCGAAGTGTTGGAAGACCATCGACATCCGCCCCCGACGCACTTTGCGAAGTTCTTGGTCATTCATCGCCAGCAGATCGACTCCGTCGAGCAGCACTTCTCCGCTGCTCGGTTCGACGAGCCGCGACAAGCAACGAATCAGCGTCGACTTGCCAGACCCCGAGAGGCCCATCACGACGAAAGTTTCGCCTCGCGCGACGCTAAATGAAACGTCGCGCACGGCCACGGTCTGGCCGCTTTGCTGCAGTATTTTCGCGCGCGAAACGCCACTCGTGGAGCTGTCGATTGCGTCTCGGTCGGAACCTGCGCCAAACACCTTCCACAGATTTCTAATCTCAACTGCTGGAACGGACTCCCCTGTCACGGCCCAACCTTAGTAGTCGTGCCTCGCGTGAATAAATGCCGTCGCTCCCGCGAGTAGTATCTAGCGCGAGGACGTTCACGACGGATGTCGGAATTAGGGGGAGAGATGCGTTCAAGTAAAAAGGTACTAATTGCTGGTTTTGTGGTTGTCGGGTCGATGCTCGCCGCTGCCTGCGGAAGCGATAGCTCCAGTTCGGACACAACTGCTGCGGTTGCCGACACGGCGGCGCCAGCGCTCGAGTGCAACGGCACCGAGACAATAAAAATTGCTCAAAACAACTGGAACG
>JAYTUM010000264.1:0-1015 GCA_043744575.1 Acidimicrobiales bacterium
TTGGTGAAGGCCCGCAACAAGTTGAGGGTGCTGGCGGCCTGGTGATAGGCCTGAATGAGTCGCTCGGGGTTTGGCCTGCGAGCCTCGATGTGCGGGGCGGGGTCGTTGACCATATGGCCGCGAAACACGGGTAACTCTTGGGAGCCTACGATTTCGGTGTCGTTAGAGCGCGGCTTGGCGAACTGACCGGCGATGCGCCCGACCTTGACGACGGGCACGCCCATCGAATAGGTCAACATCACGGCCATCTGCAAAATAATTCGCAACTTCTCGCGGATGTTGTTAGCAGTGAACTCTTCGAAGCTCTCGGCGCAGTCGCCGGCCTGCAATAAAAATGCGTTACCACTAGCAACCTGACTGAGCGCGGTTTGCAGCGAGCGCGCCTCGCCAGCAAAAACCAGCGGAGGATATGTTCCAAGTTGCTTTAAAGCGCGGTCGAGATCGCCGCTATCAGGCCATTGCGGTTGCTGCGCGGCAGGGAATGCCTGCCACGATGAGGGTGTCCAACTACGCGCCATGGCTGCTCACGATAATCGCTCAAGTGCGCTGAACCCGCAAGGGTTTAGACGGTGAGAAAATCGCCTGCGTCTTCGCGGAGCGAGTCAACAGCGCGGCTGACCAAACGGCGGGCCGCCTCAGCGGTAACACCGAGTTCTTCGCCGACTTGGCGAAAGCTCTTGCGCTCGCCATCGTGCATGCCAAAACGTGCCTCGACTGCGTAACGGGCGCGCTCGTCGAGCGTGTTCAGCAAGTCGCTGAGCAAGTCTCCGTCGACCATTGCCATCACGGCGTCTTCGGGGCTTGTGTCGTCGTTTGGCACGAGGTCGCCCAATGTTGCGTCGCCGTCGTCACCAATTGTCTTGTCGAGCGAGACAGGTGTGGTGAGGCGATGCAGTTCGGCGTTGAGCGAATCGAGACCTTCGGCATCGCCAGAGCCTTGACGCAGCGCGGCACGCAGTGTTGCCGAGCGATCGCCAGGGATGCGAATCAGGCTGGCCTTCTGGTCTAGCGCGCG
>JAYTUM010000265.1:0-15780 GCA_043744575.1 Acidimicrobiales bacterium
AAAGTTCAGCGACGAAGAAGAAGCGCTGAAGTGGGCCAATGGCGTCGAGTACGCGCTGGCCTCGTCGGTCTGGACCCGCGACCTGGGCAAAGCGATGCGTATGACCAAGAATCTTGATTTCGGCTGCGTGTGGGTAAACACCCACATCCCGATGGTGGCCGAGATGCCCCACGGCGGATACAAGAAGTCCGGCTATGGCAAAGATCTCTCCGCCTACGCTCTGGATGATTACACGCGTCTCAAGCACGTGATGATCAACCTGCAAAGTTAAGAGAAATTATGGGGGAAGCGGGCGATCGGGGATCTGTCGAGTTAATAGGCGTGAGCAAAAATTACGGTGACGTCATGGCTGTCGACAGCATTGACTTGCAGGTCAAACCCGGCGAGTTTCTCTCGTTACTCGGCCCTAGCGGCTGTGGCAAAACAACGACGCTGCGGATGTTGGCGGGGTTCGAACAGCCCGACGCCGGATTCATTAAGATCAGCGGCGTCGAGGTGCAGGGTGTGCCGCCGCATAAACGCGATGTCAACACGGTGTTTCAGCACTATGCGCTATTTCCGCACATGAGCGTCGCCGAAAACGTGGCCTACGGTTTGCGCCAAAAGGGTGTCGCTAAGTCGGAAATCAGCACCCGAGTAGCCGAGGCGCTGGACATGGTGCAGATGTCGAAACTAGGCGAGCGCAAACCGCGCCAACTCTCTGGCGGCCAGCAACAGCGCGTCGCCGTTGCTCGAGCGCTTGTCAACCGACCGGGAATCTTGCTTCTCGACGAGCCGCTCGGCGCGCTCGACCGCAAACTGCGCGAAGAGATGCAGATCGAATTAAAGCTGCTACAGAGTCGCCTCGGAATCACCTTTATTTTTGTTACGCACGACCAAGAAGAGGCGATGTCGATGTCTGACCGCATCGCAATCATGCTCGACGGTCATGTTGAGCAACTCGGCGACCCAGAGACTGTCTACGAGCACCCGACGTCTGCGTTCGTCGCCGGGTTCATCGGGCGCAACAATTTCTGGCAGGGCGTCGCTACCGAACTTGGCGCAACATCGGACACGGGTGTTGTGTTTGTCGCCACGAGACCAGAAGAGAACGTGCCCAACGGCGAGGCTGCGCTGTCTGCGGTTCGCCCGGAGTGCATTCGCCTGACGGCCGAGCGGCCGACCGAGGTCGCGAACTGTTTGACCGCCAAGGTGGCCGGGGTGGCTTATTTCGGCGATGTGTTGCAATATGTTGTGACCACTGGCGGTCGCGATATTTTGGTGCTCGTGCCGCGCGCCAACCTTGCTCGCTTTCAAGCAGGCGACATTGTCTGGTGTAGTTGGTCGGCAGATGACGTTTATTTGTTCTCGGCTCGTCAAGCGGGTGTAGTGCTAGCCGAGGCTTCATAGCGATTTAAGCAGCAGCGACAAATTATATTAATTAACAACCGAATAGGAGAAAATCATGGGCAAACAACTAAACATGCTGGCACCGGAAGCATTTCGCGAAAAATTGTCGCGCCGCGCTTTTCTAAAAATCGGCACGATTTCTGCAGGCGCCGCGTTTGTTCTCGCCGCGTGCGGTGGATCTGATAGTGACACCGCGGCAAGCGACAGCACGGCTGCTGCCGGGGGAAATGATGGACTCGCCTCCGGCGACTGGAGCCGCGTCATCAATCAGGCCTCAGGAACCTTGGCCATGTACACGTGGGGTGACTACAACGACCCGGCGCTAGTCGGTGCGCTCGCCGAATCAACATTGGGCGTGACGATGAAAGTTGACTATTACGCGAGCAACGAAGACCTGATTACGAAGTTGGCGGCCAGCGCCGGCAACAGCGGGTTCGACATTGTCGTACCAACTGGGCCGTACATTCCGCAGATGATTCAGAAAGGTCTTCTCCAAAAACTCGACAAGTCGAAGCTTCCGAACATGGTTAACGTTGATCCGCTCTATCTTGGTCGTGATTGGGACTTAGCCAATGACTACTCGGTGTGCAAAGACTGGGGTAGTACTGGTTATTTCTACGACTCGTCAAAAATCTCGACCGAGATGACAACTTGGCAGGACTTTATTGATGTCTGCATGGGTGAGGCCAGCGGAAACTGTTCAATAATTGATACGGCCGCAAACTTTTGCGGGATGTATTTCTGGGCCAACGGAATTAACTGGAACACAGAAGACACCGACCAGCTCGACGCCTGCGAAAAGTTTCTCGTCGACGATTTCGCCAAGCATGTGAAGGCATTTGACAGCTACCCAAGTACGAAACTTGCAGAGGGTGCTTACATAATCTCGATGGCGTGGAACGGCGATGCTCGCCAGGCGTACGCCCGTATTGCCGATGCTGGTGGAAATCCGGACGACTGGAAATGGGTGCTCGGAAGCCCGAACACTGAATTGTGGATGGACAATTACTGCATTCCTGTGGGTGCGCCAAATCCAGAGGCGGCGCATGCGTGGATCAACTGGGACTTGGTTCCGGAGATCTCTGTGCAAGACCTCTCGTACCACGGCTATCACACCGGAATGAAGAATATGAGCGAACTAATTTCGGAGTTAGCGCCGCAATTGCCGTTCCCTGAAATTATTTTCTTCGGTGACGACCAGGTCAAGACGATGCAAACGCAAGTGATCAACACGTCGATCGATCGTCTCGTTGACATTTTGAATAAGGCCAAGGCCCAGGCTGGTGGCTGATCTGGTGTGACCGTCGCGGTCAGTGCAACGATTCGTAGAAGGTGGCGCGCGCCGAAGTATTTCCTCGCGCTGCCTTCGATTATTTGGTATCTGCTGTTCTTTGGCATGCCGATCGCATTCATTGTATTTTACTCGTTTGGCACCAAAGACTCTGCAAAATTAATCCCGGTTGACTTCAGTCATCTGTCTGGGCAAAGTTACGGCAAGGTCTTTGACGAAACCTTCTTTAGAACGTTTCGGGCGACGCTGCGTATTTCGGTGTTGGCAACCCTTTTGTGCCTGCTCATCGGATTGCCCGTCGCGTATTTCGCGGCGTTCAAAGTTGCCGAGCGTTGGAAGGCGGTGATCCTGGCGCTCGTTGTCGTACCGAGTTTTACGAGTTTCTTGATTCGCACTGTCGCTTGGCGAATTCCGCTTGCGCCTAACGGAACGTTCTCGAAGTGGCTCGTTGAAATGGGATGGATTGGCAGTCAGGGCATCCAAATTCTTGAAACGCCGACGGCCGTGCAGATTGCGATCGTATACAACTACCTCGGGTTCATGATCCTGCCTCTGTTTGTGGCCCTCGACCGAATTGATGTGAGGATGCGCGAGGCCAGTAAAGATCTTGGCGCTGGCCGCGTTGCCACATTCTTCAGCGTGACACTTCCGCTCGCCGCACCGGGCATCGCCGCTGGCGTTCTGCTCACATTCATCCCGATGTGCGGAGACTATGTAACGGCCACCGTGCTCGGCGGCGCCAAGGGCAACATGATCGGGGCGATGATCGCGTCGCAATTCAGCGGCGCCCAAAACTGGCCGCTCGGCTCGGCGATGGCGATCTTAATGATCGGGGCGGTGCTGCTGACGCTGCTCGTTGGGGCGTTGATCGTCTGGTTGATACCGCGCCTCACTCAGCTGTTCACGCCGCTAACCCAATACGAGCGGCGCCTGATTCACTCGCGATCGGCGAGCAAGGCCGCCCACGATTATCGGCGCCCGTTGGTTCGATTTCAAGTTCTCTCAAAATTGCTCGGGTTGTGGACTGGTCTCGTGCTCGTGTTCCTGTTCATCCCAATCCTGCTCGTTATATTGCACTCTTTTAACTATGGTGCATCATTCACAATTTGGTCGGGCAGGGTGAGCACCAAGTGGTGGGGCGAATTATTTAACGGACCGAAGGCAATTTCGGTAATAGTTATGTTCGCGGCGATTATTGGCGCTGGCATAATCGGGCGTAAGGCTCTGCAGAAATATACCGATGTGCCGAAACGCATGCTCGGATGGATCGGGCCTACGTCCTTCGCCATCGCGGCGGTCGTCAATGGATTAAATACTGATTGGTACCGCGGTATCTTCGACTTCGTAGGCGTTGGCGACTCGATTCGCAACTCCTTTATCGCCGCATTCGGCGCAACTATCATCGCGGTGATCCTTGGGGGAACATCGGGCGTGGCTCTCGCGCGTCGCCCGGGCAACTGGACAAAAGTCTTCATGGCCACCGTTTTCTTGATCCTCGTTACGCCAGAGATCATGGACGCCATCGCGCTCGCAACTTGGTTTCCGCGCATTGGTGGTATTCCGATTCTTGGTTATCCGTTCAAGCACGGATGGGGACCCTTTAATGGCGGAATCAATAAGTTGTGGGTCGGTCAATCGCTGTACGCGAGCGCGGTTGTCACGTTGATCGTCCGCGCGCGCCTGGCTGGCCTCGACAATTCCCTCGAAGAGGCGGCCGCAGACCTCGGCGCTCCACCGGCTCGCGCATTCAGGCAGATCACGATGCCGCTGATCGCCTCGGCGCTTATCGCGGGTGGCCTGCTTTCGTTCGCACTGTGCCTTGACAACGCGGTGATCTCGACTCTGATTAGCGAGGCCGGCTCGACTACATTTCCCGTCGCGCTGTTGGGCGCCACAAAGAGCACTATCAAGCCGTTCTGGGGTGTCGGCGCCGCGCTTCTATTCGTGGTCACCCTAAGCGCGCTGTGGTTTGTCGCGGTGGTTCTGCGCCGTGGAGGCGAATCCACTAGCAACATCGCGGCCACTCTTACCGGCGGCGCATAGAGGCGAGTTTCGCCGAAGCCAAGTAGTGTTCCTCATTTACTTATGTTTGAACCGGAGAAAAATCATTACGAAGTTTTAGGTGTTGGTAGACGGGCAAGCAAGAATGAAATTCGCGACGCCTATCGACGATGTGCTCGCGAGGTCCATCCCGACACGGCGCCGGGTTTTGCGACCGGCTCGGCGGCAACTTCAAAAACGAACGCGTCGGCGCGCATTGCCGAAATCTCGCAGGCATGGGCAGTGTTGTCAGACCCCGTACGGCGCAGCGAGTACGACGCGGCATCTGCCGTTGCAACTGAGACTGAAACCAGAATAGATACCAGAAAAGAAACCAGGCAGTTTGTCGAACGCGCCAATTTTCCATGGAGATTTATGCTTGTGCTCCTTTTCGCAGGCATCATTGCGGTTTTGGTTCTTGACGCGACGAGCAAGCCCGCTGTTCCTCGTGGCCCCGATGGTTTGTTGGGCCCAGGTTCGTGCATAATTATTGACGCCAATCTCACCGCAGTTGAGGTGCGCTGCGAGGATGCGCATGATGGGGTTGTTCAGCAACTCGTCGGTTTCGACATGCCGTGTCCGCGTGACACAGAGGCGATCAGAGACCGCCAAGGCATGGGCGTAGCCTGCGTTGTTCGTAGCTAGTGCCTGCGCTAGTCTTTTTGCTCTCGGGCGGTTAGCTCAGTCGGAAGAGCGCCACGTTCACATCGTGGAAGTCGTGGGATCGAGGCCCATATCGCCCACTAGTTGAAGTTATTGATTAACGGCTATCACGCCTTGCAATTGAATAGTGAGTAAAGTTTTAACGTGTCCAAGCAATGCGAGCGACCGGGGTGTTCTGCCCCCGCCGAGGTGTTGTACGGCTTCGACCCAGTCCAATTACTTTTGTGGTTGGAAAAGGGCCCGATGCCTGATGGATCGCGCGCTAACGCGCTGTGTCGCCGCCACGCCGATGCGCTGGTCGTGCCCAAGGGTTGGTCGATAGACGACCGCCGCGAGTCGGCTCCGCGGTTATTTAGTGCGCCGGTCAAAGAAAAGATCGTTAACATCGCGCCGGCTCGAGGTAAAAAATCAAAAATCGCTTCTACCCCAAAACCTGAATCGTTTGACGACGTCGAAGTTTCGGTAGTCGCTTCCGAGTCATCCAGACGACACCCGGCAGCTACCGACATTGCCGAAACCGCACTTGCTGAAACCAAAGCGATTGCGTGGACGCCGCAGTTCGATAAGAAAGACGACCTAGGCGGAGTCTTGCGCCCAAGGGGCAGGTTGATGAGTCGGGCGTTTGGCCTTGACGACACCAAAACAAATTTGCGAATCATGCGCCCTGGCGACGGGGATTTTGGCAACGACGATGCCGAAATCAATGGCGCCGATCTTGAGCGCGAGCCGTTCAACGAAAACGATATTCCGTAGCTCTCAGTGGATGTAACCGCGTCGTTGGACGCCCCGGCGCCGAGCGAGGCGCTGTATGCGGTGGTGCGCGACTTGGCGTCGTATCCGATGTGGTTAGACATCGTTCACAGCGTTCAGGTTGATCAGACCCAGGCGGGCGAGGATTGCGCGTGGGTCGTTGAGTTGCGCGGCAAGGTCGGGCCCTTCGCGCGCTCGAAGCGGTTGAGGATGGTGCGCGCGCTAGATGAAGACACTGTCCGGGTGGTATTTGAGCGCCATGAAATTACTGGTCGTAGGAACTCTGCGTGGGTGCTCACCGCGACGATTGATGGAACTGCAATTGGCTCAAAACTGAACGTTCACCTGCACTACGGCGGCGCACTATTCAGCAGCCATGTGCTAGAGCGTCTGCTCGCCGAGCAGATCAGTCACGGTAGTGAGCGGTTGCTGGGACTACTTGCAAAGAACTAGTTTTACGCGCCGCGCTTTGCCGAGAGGGTGATCGGTTGTCCGGCCGCGAGTTGGCCGCAGGCTGCGTCGATGGATGTGCCGCGGTTGCGGCGGATTGTCACGTTCACGCGCAGGTCTTCAAGTTGGGCCGCGAAATCTCGCACCCCTTGGGGCGAAGTACCGCGAGTCGCGTAGCCTGGCGTTGGATTTAGCGGTATTAAGTTGACGTGCGCAGAGGGTCGCAAGCGTAAGCACAGCCGGGCCAATTCGCGCGCATCGCGCGGCTGATCGTTAACTCCATCGATCATTGCCCACTCAAAACTGATGCGGCGATTCTTTTTGCTCAAGTATTCGGCGCAGGCCTCCATCAAATCGGTGAGCGGATAGCGCTTGTTTATCGGCACGAGCTCATCGCGCAGCGCGTCGCGCGCCGCGTGCAAACTAACCGCCAGATTGACTGGCAGCGGCCGCTCAGACAATGTGCGAATGCCGGGAATGATGCCAACAGTTGAGATCGTCAGGTGGCGAGCAGAGATGCCGATGTCGTTGTGCAGCCGTTCGACCGCGCCCCACACCGCCGCCTCGTTGGCAAGCGGTTCACCCATTCCCATGAACACGACGTTGGCGAGTCGTTGCTTACGCTTGGCGCTCTGGCGCGCGGCGTGAATTACTTGCTCGACGATTTCACCGGTGGTCAATTGTCGCGTGAACCCCGCCTGGCCCGTGGCGCAAAACCCACACGCCATCGCGCACCCTGCCTGCGTGCTGACGCAAACGGTGGCACGTTCCTTGTAGTGCATTAAAACTGTTTCGATGTGGTGGTTGCCGTCGGTCAAGTTCCACAAGAACTTGATGGTGTCGCCTTTATCGCTGGATTGCTGCGTTACTGGCGTCAGTGCCGTGGCGAAGTTTTCGTCGATTGAAGAGCGCATCGCCGCTGGGATGGTCAGCAATTGCGACGGCTCGGCAAACTGCTGATACAGGCCATCCCAGACTTGTTTGAGTCGGTAGTCGGGTTGGCCAACGAGTAGCGCCGCGAAGTCTTCGCGGGTCGCGTCGTAAAGACTTGGCACGATTTGAGTTTACTGATCGCGGTTTCATCTACCTTGAGATGACAAGTACCATCCTGGCATGATCTCAAAAGCAAATCCACCGATCCCGTCGGAGGTCCTCGGCGTGCCGCGGATGCCGCCAGCCAGACTTGCCGGCGCGTTTAGCGCGATGCGGGGCTGGATTGGTTGGGTTCATTCGGCTGTTGCGCCACCGCCAGTGAAGATTCTGGAAGCCCTATTTGGTGCACTCGAACATCGGGTGTTGGTGTTGCTTTGCCGTTTCAAAATTCCCGATGTGTTGAGATCGCCGATGAGCCTCGAGAATCTGGCTCGTCAAGTTGGTGCAGATGTAGCACGGCTGGAGCCAATTGTCCGATTTGCTGCGGCTCGTGGTTGGTTGCGACTAGACCGCCGTGGTCGGGTGCGATCCACACGCGTGACGGAGTTTTTGCGCACCGATCATCCAGGAGGTTGGCAGGCCTGGGTCCAATTTGCCGGAGGTGATGAGGTTGTGGACGCCATAAAATATCTCGATCTTCGGGCTGGCGATTCGTTCGCTGCGGCAAACGGAGAGCCGTTCTTTCAATGGATGCAGCATCATCCTGGGCGTTGGGCCGCGTTTGACGAAGCAATGAGTGCGGGAGCGAGAATGCATGCACTCACGCTCCATAGTGCAATCGAGTGGGAGTCAGTTCGATCAGTTTGCGATGTTGGCGGCGGCACGGGCGAGTTGCTAATTGGTCTGCTCGAACTGGAACCGACTCTTCAAGGGATCGTGTTCGACCTTCCCGAAGTCATTTCTCGCGCTCGCTCTCATCCACGCCTCACTGAGGTCGGCGGTAACGCATTTGATTCGATCCCGGCCAGTTGTGATGTTTATCTATTGGTTAATGTAATCCACGACTGGAACGATCACGATGCCGGCAGAATCATGGCCAACGTTGCAACTGCGGCCGTCAAGGACAGTCGGATCTTGGTCGTCGAGAACGATCATCCACGTAAACCGCGCCGAGACATCGCCACTAGTTCCGATGTATTAATGGCCGCTCTGACAAATGGCGGTAAAGAACGCAATCAGCGCGACATCCGATCACTCGCCGAGAATTCTGGCCTGCGCCTGACATCAAGTAAGCCGCTCGCGTCCGGTGACGTTGTTCATCACCTGACGAAAAAGTAGAGTGGCGCCAAGCCCAGTTATAGGTGCGGGGCGGCGAGTGCCGCGTAGTTCAGCATGCGAGCGCGCAAAACATCAAGACTTGCTGTCCAGAATGCTTCGCTGGTGACATCGATTCCAAACGACTGACCCAGTTGCTCGGCCGTGTCCATTCCCGCGCGAGAAAGAACCTTGTCGTATCCAGCGCGAAAGCGCTCGGGGTCTTGTTGATAACGCGCGTACAAGCCCAAGCCGAATAACAATCCGTACGTGTACGGCCAGTTATAGAAGTGCGAACCATAGTAATGCGGCTTAAGCACCCACATGTGCGGGTGGGCGGTCGATTGGTCGATGCCGTTGCCGTACGCGCTGGCCTGTGCATTGAGCATGATCTCGTTGAGTTCGCTCACGCCGAGCGTGCGCCGCTGGCGGCGCGCAAAGACTTCTGTTTCGAACAAGAAGCGGCTGTGAATGTCGACGACAACTTGGGCGGCGCCCTGCAGATCGACGTCGAGCAGTGCCAAGCGCTCGTCGCCCTTGAGTCGCGAGAGCCCATCTTCGACCACAAGGGTCTCGCAAAAGATGCTGGCGGTCTCGGCGAGCGCCATCGGCAGGCGTTTTTGCAACGGCGTGCGCTGCGCCAGTTGCGTGTTGTGGTAGGCATGGCCGAGTTCGTGCGCCGTTGTTTGCGCCGAGTCGACGCTGCCGCTCCAATTTAGCAACACGAGCGAGCGATCGTCAACGAACGACATGCAAAACGCGCCGCCAACTTTGCCGTCGCGCGGTTCGGCGTCGAGCCACTTCTCGTTGATCGAGCGATCGACGAGGCCGGCGAGGTTGTCGCTGTAAGCGGCGAATGCGCCGCGCACACGGCTGATGCCCTGATCCCACGAGATGTCGCCCGAGGTAAAACTGATCGGCGCCAACATGTTCCACCACGACAAACCGTTGGTGTCGCCGTTGAGCTGGCCCTTGACTCGCATCCAGGCGCGAAAGTCTGGCAGCGAAGCATGCACTGCGGCCTGCATCGCGTCGAACGTGGCGCGACTGACGCTGTTGCCATACAGCGAGGCGTCGAGCGGCGACGCCCAGTTGCGTCTGCGGTTGACGATGTTGGCGTCGCCCTTGATGCTGTTCATCGCCGCGGCGCAGGCAACCGCAATTGTCGGCCAGGCGCGCATCTCTGCGTCGTAGGCGGCCTTGCGTGTCGCCATGTCGCCGCTGCTGGCGAGGCCGCGAACTGCGGCCATCGGCATCGCCACAGTTCCGCTCGACAAGTCGACATTTGTGGTCAGTTGCGAGGTCATGTCGGCCTGCAGGCGACCCCACGATGAAAGGCCTGTCGTGCTCAGCTCGCTGTATAAGCCCTCTTCGGCCTCGGACATTTGGTGCGCGGCGCGCGCGGCAAGTCGTTGCAGCGGCCCGATGTGTTCGCTGGCTTCGTGGCTGACAGTCGCCAGTTCGTCAGCGCCTAGCGAGGCAATCCAATCGGCAAGGCGCGCCAGCAGCGGCGAGACCTTGGCGTCGAGAGTCTCGAGTTCGCTAAGCAAGCCCTGGGCACGTTCTTGGCGTGAGTCGGTGCTGACGGTGGCGTAAACATACGCCCCCAAGATCTCTGACTCTTTGACAAATTCATTGAATTGCTTGATGATCGTGTCGGCGGCCTCGCCGTCGGCGCTTGTTATGCCTCGAGGATCAAGAGCACGGATATTGTGCTCGTTGAACGCCGACTCGAGGCGGGTGGCCTCGGCTTCCGCGCGTTCCATCGCGTTGGTGAACGAACGCGCGTCGAACGATTCGTGAACATCGGCGACAGACCAGCGGGGCAGCGCGGTTTCTTTTTGTGATGAACTCATAGTCTAAAACTACTTGCTCGACGGGCCAATGTCGCCCACGAAGGCGCGTTGCACATGGTGGGTCGTAAAACCCAGCGCGTTGTACATGGACACGGCGCGCGTGTTTTCGGAGTCGACGAAAAGCATGCCAATTCTTGTGCCCAAATCGCTCAGGTGATGGAGCCCCGCGACCGTGAGCGCGCGACCCAAGCCCTTGCCCCCGTACGCTGGGTCAACGGCAACTACATAAATCTCGCCGAGCACCGGCGTCTTGTCGAGGTGCACCTTGGTCCAGCAAAATCCCACCAACTGGCCGTCGATCTCGTGCAGCAAGAATCCGTTGGCGTTAAACCACGGCTCGCGCTCGCGCGATTGAAAAACTTCTCGCGTCCACGCCCCTTGCTCGGGGTGCTCGACGAACGCGCGGTTGTTGACACTTAGCCACTGCTCCTCGTCCGCCCCGACGCGAAACGGTCGAGTTGTTACATGCGGCGTCTCGTCAAAAACCTTCGGCGCGAGCGGAAGCGCGACGCGCATCTGCAGCATGCAGCGCCCGGTGGCCAGACCAATCGATTTGGCAAGTTGGGCGTGAGTCTCGGTCGGCTCAAATACCCACCAGTGCACGTGACCGCCGCCCTCGCTGGCGATTATTTTGGCGGCCTCGGCCAGCATCTCTGGGCCGATCTCTTGCATTTCGTAACGGTGGTGCGGGTGAACAATTAGGTCGAGGCTCCACGACTCATTGCCGCGCGAAACTTGGCAGTAGGCAACCATGTGTTCGTGTCCCTCCTGATATGCGAGAAGCCCCGTGAAACCGGGTCGCCCGCCCTGGCGCAGGTCGATCCATAAATGATCGGATAGTGGTCGCATGCCGTCGGCCCGTTCGGCGGCGCTCAATAGTTCGTGCACCTCGGACATCTCGGAGGTGGTGCCTTGTCGTTTGATGATCAGCCCCGCCATGCGATTTAGGTTACTAGTGTTTGCCTGATGGTTGCGATGGGAAGTGCTAAACAACGCGGCGCGCGGGCGACCGAGGTGCTGGCGCGTTTGAAAGTAATTTACCCCGAGGCAATTTGTGAACTTACCAACGACAGCGCGTTTCAATTGCTCGCGGCAACGATTTTGTCGGCGCAATGCACAGACAAACGCGTCAACATGGTTACGCCGGCTCTGTTTGCGCAGTACGCGACAGCGAAAGATCTGAGCGTCGCCGACGTCGGTCGCGTCGAAGAGCTCGTGCGATCCACGGGCTTCTATCAAACCAAAGCAAAAAATTTAATCGGCATGGCAAGCGCGGTGATGAACCGATTCGGTGGCGAGGTGCCAAGCGATATCGAAGACCTAATCACGCTTCCAGGTGTCGGTCGCAAGACGGCAAATGTTTTGCGCAGCGTGGTCTTCAAACTGCCGGGGCTGCCAGTTGACACGCACGTCGGGAGGTTGTCGAGGCGACTCGGACTCACCGATCTAGAAGACGCCGTAAAGGTTGAATATGTGCTCAATGAAATGCTGCCGCCGAGTGAATGGGGCGAGTTCAGCCTGCGCTTGATATTGCACGGGCGTCGCGTCTGCGATGCTAAGAAACCGCGCTGCCACGAGTGCGCGCTGGCAGACATTTGTCCTTCGTCGCAACTGCCTGCAATTACCAAACCTGTAACGAAATCGGCTGCAAAAAGGGCCATTGAAGAGCCAGTCAAGAAGACCGTTAAACGGCCAGCCAAGAAAAGAAAGTAATTATTGATTCTTGTGTAAATGTGTCTAGCATTGATATTTCCAGCCGGTTCTCCAGAACTTGGTTGAGGGTGATAGCGGGTCCGCCGCCCGCTATCGCGTGTCACAAGGCCTTGGGTTTACCCCCAAGGCCTTTGGCATATTTGGGGGTTTACCCCCAACTATTCGGCATATTTGATCTAGCCTTCGCCGATGCCTAAACACGACGCCGGTAACTCCGTGAGCACTGCAGCAGAACTTGAGGCGCTGGCCGACACAATTGAGAGTTGCCGTCAAAGACTCGCATCGCTGGCTTCGGGTCGGGCAATTGCGGTACATAGCGAAAATGACCCCGATGCCGGCGACGATATGCTTTCGGCGATTTACGAAGCCGAGCGCGGTCTCAACAATGCGCACAGGCTCGTGCTGCGCGCCGCGCGACTTGGTCGTTAGCAGATACCCTTTTGATGTGACGGGGTTGGGCTTGCGATGAGAATTTCCCCGACCCGCGACGAGTTTCGTGCACTCGCTAAGCAATATTCGGTAGTGCCCGTGTGGGCCGAGGTCTTGGCCGATCTCGAGACACCCGTTGCCGCATACATGAAGCTCGTGGGCGACAAACCCGGATTCTTGCTCGAGTCTGTCGAACACGGCGAACGCTGGAGCCGATTCTCATTCGTCGGGCGCAACCCATTGGCGACACTGTCTCTGCGCAACGGCCAAATTGCGACAACTGGCGCGTGTCCTGAGTCGATGCCGCGCGACCGGGGAATGTTGGCGGCGATGGAATATCTGCTCGCCACGTTTCGCGCGCCGATGCTTCCTGACTTGCCGCCGTTGCAGGGTGGTCTCGTCGGCTTTTTGGGTTACGACATAGTGCGCGAAGTTGAGCAACTTAAAAACATTCCATTCGACGATCGCCAGTTTCCTGACGCGATCATCAGCATGATCGGTTCGCTGGCCGCGTTCGATCACTGGCGCCAGCGCGCCTACATGATCGAGAGCGTGCCCCTAGTCGGGCTAAGTAATGCTCAGATCGACGCCGCGTACGACGCCGCGATCTTGCGTGCCAGTGCCGCCGTCGCCGACCTCGCGCGACCCCTCGCGTATGTCGCCGTCGAACCCCCGCACGCCAGCGACGAGTTACCCAAACTCGTCTCTTCGATGCCCAACGGTATGTACCAGCGCGCCGTCAAAGTCGCTAAGGAGTACATCCGCAGCGGTGACATCTTCCAGGTCGTGTTGTCGCAGCGGTTCGACTTGCAGCTTGACGCCGACCCGTTCGATGTTTATCGCGTACTGCGCCAGGTAAATCCGTCGCCATACATGTATTTTGTCAAACACTCCGAGATCACGATCGTCGGTTCGTCACCCGAGCCAATGGTGCAGTTGCTCAACGGCAAGGTCGTCAGTCGCCCGATCGCTGGCACCCGCAAGCGCGGACGCGACGACGATCACGACCGTCGACTGGCCGGCGAGTTGCGCGAGAACCCTAAAGAAGTCGCCGAGCACATCATGCTCGTCGATTTAGCGCGCAACGACGTCGGGCGCGTGGCCCAATTCGGCAGCATGAATGTCGATGAGTTGATGACGCTCGAGCGTTACAGCCACGTGATGCACCTGACCTCGCAGGTTTCAGGAACACTTAAGGAGGGTCTCGGCCCAATCGATGTTTTGCGCGCGACCCTGCCGGCCGGCACAGTCAGTGGCGCGCCAAAGGTGCGGGCGATGGAGATCATTGACGAACTCGAGCCCGTTAAGCGCGGGCCGTATGCCGGCGTCGTCGGTTATGTTGATTTTTCGGGCAACCTTGACACGGCGATCGCGATTCGCACAATGTTCGTCGGGCCGACCACCGCCTCGTTGCAGGCGGGGGCGGGAATTGTCGCCGAAAGCGAGCCAGCCGACGAAGACTTTGAGTGCCACAACAAGGCCGCGGCGTTACTCGCTGCCATTCCCGCCGCGCGCAGAATGACGCAGTTAAAGAACTCTCGTGGCTAATTTTTGGGTGCATCGCGACCGCGACTTAGTCTCTGTCGTTGGCGCCGATGCCAGATCTTTCTTGCACTCGCAATTGAGCCAGGAAATTACTTCAATGAAGGTTGGCGAGGCTCGCGCTTCGTTTATCTTGCAGCCGACGGGCAAGATCGATGCGCTAGTGCGCGTGCGCGCACTAGCCGAAGATTTATTTGCGCTCGACTGCGAATCCGGATTAGGCGAAGCCGTCGTCAAGCGCCTGCAGCGGTTCAAGATTCGGGTCAAGGCCGAGATTAATTTTGTGCAAACTTCGTGTTTTTGCTATCGCGACTGCACGGCGAGCCCGAGTGCCGAAGCGGTAGCGGCGTGGCGTGGCGACGGCTCGGCGTGGGACGTGTTCGATTCTGCGCCGCTGGAGGAAATAGCGGCGGGCACAGATCTGCAATTCGAATCGGCGCGCATCGCCAGCGCGTGGCCGCTGGTGGGTGTCGACATCACGACCGAGATGATTCCTGGCGAGACGGGCATTACTGATTACGCCGTGAGTTTCACAAAGGGCTGCTATCCGGGCCAAGAACTCGTCGAGCGCATGAATAGCCGCGGCACGAGAGCGCCACGTTCGCTGCATGTGATAACCGCCACGCCGCAAACGCTGCCCGGCGACGCGGTCGTACTCGATGGCGCCGCGGTCGGCACGTATACATCGGTGGCGGGCTTGTTAGGTCTGGCGCTGATCAAGCGCGGCACCGATATCTCGCGGTTGCAACTCGCTAACACACGGTCGCCGCAAGGGGTTGAGCCCCTAAACTGATTGGATGACATACATCTACGCCTTTGACCACAAGCACCGTAAGTCGCCGATGAGCATGAAAGATTTGCTTGGCGGCAAGGGCGCCAACTTGGCCGAGATGATGAGCGTGTTGAAGCTGCCGGTTCCGCACGGCTTTACGGTGACGACCGACGCCTGTCGCGACTACATGCACGGCGGTTGGCCGAAGGGTCTTGACAAAGAACTCGCCGCGCAGGTGAGCACTCTCGAGCGCAAGATGAAGTCCCGCCTCGGCGACCCAGATTCGCCGCTGCTGGTCTCGGTTCGTTCGGGCGCCAAGTTTTCGATGCCAGGCATGATGGACACGGTTTTGAACCTGGGGCTCAACGACCGCAGTGTCGAGGGTCTAGCCAAGAGCACCAACGACGCGCGCTTTGCGTACGACTCGTATCGACGTTTCATCTCGATGTACGGCCGGATCGTGCTCGGCATCGATGGCGCCAAGTTCGAGCATCCGTTCGAGGAAGCCAAGAAGTTGGCGGGCATCACGAACGATGCGGATCTCTCTGCCGCCGCATTGAAGTCGCTTTGCGAGACCTATAAGCGCGTTGTCAAGACCGAAATCGGTCGCGAGTTTCCCCAAGAGCCAGCAAAGCAACTGCGCGGAGCGGTCGAGGCCGTATTCCGATCTTGGAATGGCGCCCGCGCGATTGCTTACC
>JAYTUM010000266.1:0-3953 GCA_043744575.1 Acidimicrobiales bacterium
GCCACAATGGTCTCGTGGAAGGCGCCGCTGATCCCAAGTGCTGGTGACCCAGTGGCATTTCGCGGCACTCCTGCAATGGCCTGAACGGCATAGCGTGGGGTCGTGACGTCGCCGGCCATTCCACCATTTATTCATAGCGAGATTTTGCCTCTCGGACCAGACACCACCGAATACGAACTGATCTCGACCGCTGGTGTCTCAACTTTCGAAACTACGCAGGGGCGATTTTTACGCGTCGAGCCAACCGCAATCACGCTGCTCACCGAGCGCGCCATGCGCGACATCGCTCACCTTTTGCGACCCGGTCACCTGCAGCAACTGGCAGACATTCTAATAGACCCAGAGGCCAGCGATAACGATTGCTTCGTCGCCCTCGACCTGCTCAAAAATGCCAGCGTCGCGGCGGGCGGCGTGTTGCCAATGTGTCAAGACACGGGCACGGCGATCGTCAAAGCAAAAAAAGGGCAATTCGTGTTCACGGGTGGCGGCGACGAAGAAGCAATCGCCAATGGCGTCTACAACACGTACCTGACTAGCAACTTGCGTTACAGCCAACTCGCTCCGCTGTCGATGTACGACGAGATCAACACCAACACCAATCTTCCCGCCGAAATCAAAATCTCGGCTACTGACGGCGACGAGTATAGATTTCTATTTCTGGCCAAGGGCGGCGGCTCGGCCAACAAGAGCTACCTGTTTCAAGAGTCGAAGGCCATTCTCAACGAAAAAGCGTTGCTGCCGTGGCTGTTTGACAAGATCAAAACCCTCGGCACCGCAGCGTGCCCGCCGTATCATTTGGCAATCGTCATTGGCGGGACTTCGGCAGAGTTCGCAGTCGAAACCGCCAAGCTCGCCAGCGCGCGCTACCTCGACTCGCTGCCAACTTCGGGCGGCGCCGCGGGCCACGGCTTTCGCGATCTCGATCTCGAGGCCAAGGTTCTCGAACTCGCTCAACAAACAGGCATCGGCGCACAGTTCGGCGGCAAATACTTTTGCCACGATGTGCGCGTCATTCGCCTACCGCGCCATGGAGCTAGTTGCCCCGTTGCGATGGCCGTCTCGTGCAGCGCCGATCGTCAGGCGCTCGGCAAGATCACCAGTTCTGGCGTATTCATCGAAAAACTCGAAACCGACCCCGCGCGATTCTTACCCGACGTAACGCACGAGCAACTCAATGCCGAGATTGTCGCAATTGATCTCAATAGGCCGATGGCAGAGATTCGCGCCACCCTCTCGCAGTACCCAGTAAAGACTCGCGTCATGTTGACCGGCCCGATGGTTGTGGCCCGCGACCTCGCCCACGCCAAAATCAAGGAGCGCCTCGATGCAGGTCAAGGGCTTCCCCAATACTTGAAGGATCACTGCGTGTATTACGCGGGACCTGCAAAAACTCCGACCGGCTACGCCTCTGGCTCGTTCGGCCCGACAACTGCGGGCCGAATGGATTCTTACGTCGGCGAATTTCAAGCTGCGGGCGGCAGTTTCGTGATGCTGGCGAAGGGCAATCGCTCTCGGCAGGTGACGGACGCGTGCAAGACATATGGCGGATTTTATCTTGGCTCTATCGGGGGCCCTGCGGCGCGCCTGGCACAAGATTGCATCAGCAAAGTCGAGGTGCTCGAGTATTCAGAACTCGGCATGGAAGCAGTGTTCAAGATTGAGGTCAAGGACTTCCCCGCCTTCATCGTCGTCGACGACAAGGGCAACGATTTCTTCGACGCTATCTTGGCCGCGCCCGCGACGCCAGTAAATATTCGCTGAATAAAGGCTGGCGCCTTCGTGCGCGATTCACTTGTTTAGGCTCTTAAGCGCCGCGCGAGTCGCGGAAACCTCGTCGGGGTTGGCACCAAACTCGACTGCCGTGAAATCGGAGACTCCGATTTCTTGCAACGCCGAGATACGGTCAACAACTTCTGTTGCCGTACCGCAGATTGCGATCTCTGACGGGCTGCCAACGCCCTCGAGGTCGAGCATGGCGCGGTAACTCGGCAACTGGCCGTAGATCGTGAGCGCCTTGGCGATGCGCTCGCGCGTGCCAGCAACGTCTTGGGTCACGCAAACGGGGAACGATGCAATAACGCGCGGTGCTGGTCGGCCGAGTTTCTCGGCTTCCTGACGAATCGTCGGCACCGTTAATTTTGCCAGAGTTACTGGGCCAGTGCACCATGTCAGCGTGCCGTCAGCCATCGCTGCCGTCAGGCGCAACATTTGCTCGCCCAACGCCGCGACAACAATGCCGAACGGCTTGGCGCCGGCTATCGCGATTTCGGCGTGCGCGCTGAGCGTCTCGCCAGCAAACGAAACCTTTTGCGTCTGCGAAAGCGGGCCGAGAATTGAGAGATACTCGCGCAGGTGGCGAACTGGTTTGTCGAACGACATACCCATCATGCCCTCGATCACTACTTTGTGGCTGAGACCAATGCCGAGGCAGAGACGACCCTCCGTGGCCGCGTTGACGGTGTGCGCTTGCTGCGCCAGCATCATCGGATGTCGTGGAAATGTCGGCACGACCGCGGTGCCGAGTTCGATGCGCGGCACCTTTTGACCGACTAGCGCGAGAACTGTAAGCGCGTCGAGGCTAAAAATTTGCGAGATCCAGTAGCTATCGAAACCGTCGCGCTCGACCTGCGCTGCCTCAGCGGTGATTTCTGCGATTGTTCCGTTTGCAGTGCCGCTGGTGATTCCAATTTTCATAGCGGTCACGCTAGCGATTGATTGCTGCCTCCGTCACATTAGGGCAAGGTAGTCGTCACGACCGTCGGAACAGTTGTTGGAGCCGTACCGGGCGCAGTCGTAGTTGCGGCAACTGGCACAGTGGTGACAGCGCTTGGCGTGGGGCCGGCAATCGTCGTCGCGGTAATTACCTCGGCGATTGTCGTCTCCGGCATCACGCCAGGGGCAGCAGACGAGTCGTTTCTAAAGACGGACGGCAAGCAGGCGCCCGTTCCTGGCGGCGCAAATCCAAAAGACCTCGCTACGGCGGCAGCGAACACGGAGCGACCGAGTTTAGAGAGGTGCACGCGGTCGTCGCTGAGCACTCCCGGATTCTGGGCGATCTGGGCCCAATCCAGCACCGAGACGTTGTCGTACTGCTGTGCCACCGCGGTGATCACCGTGTTGACGTCCTTCTGGGCGTCCCTAAAAAGCGGTGTTGTCAAAACCACAAACGGCATCGGCGACAAGCGGTCAAAGATCGAGCGAAGCTTATATTCATAGTCCCCGAGATTTCCCGAGAAGTTAGTGCCCAGGAATACGAGTGCAGAATCCCATCCCGCGGCGAGCCGCGAGTCGAGCACCTTCGAGCCGAACTCGATGAAGCGGCTGGCCTCGGCCTCGATCTCGACCTGCCAGCCGAGTGGCACCATCACATCACACATTTCATTACCGTATCGGCTGGATACGGATGACAAAATCGAGTCGCCGATCATCAAGACGCGTGGTCCGCGTACCTGCGGCCCGATCACCTCACCGTTCAGGTCTGGGAACGAGATTTCCACGCCCTCCGGCAACGTCACGAGGGTGTCGAAGTCGCCGCCAGGCAGGCGACCGACTCCCTTCACGAATCCATCGTCGCTCTTCAAAAAATCGAATGCTCCGCAACCGGCGACCAATGCGGCCACGAATATTAAACATGCGAATCGGGTCAGCGATCTCGCGCGAGCGCGCCCAGACATCAGCGCTTAGTCATCAAGGTTGCTTGCGCAGCTCGTCGCGGATTGACGCCAGCAATTCGTTGGTCGATTCATCCGGCTGGCTTCGACGAAACCTGCCATAGCCCTTGATCACAAAAAACAACACAAGCGCGGTGAGCACAAAGTTGATGCTGGCTGTCAGCAACGATCCAAGAGGCACGAAACTGCCATTGAGCGTGATGCCCTTGTCATTAAAGTTGGGGCGACTACCTCCAAACAGCGCGCCGACAAGCCCGCCCAAGATTCCTTGGTTGTCCTTTC
>JAYTUM010000267.1:0-3947 GCA_043744575.1 Acidimicrobiales bacterium
CAGCGAACGCGTTAGCGAGTCGCCGGTGTCGGCGATCTGGTGCGCGAGCGTGCGACCCACGAGGTTCGACAGCGCCACGCCGTCGCCGACGTACCCGCCGCCCGCGCACATGCCGGTGCCGCGATCGACGTTGGCATAGGCGTGCCAGTCGCGCGGTGCCCCGACGGGGCCGCCCCAATGATGCGTGAACTTGGCGTCACCAACTTGCGGAAACAGCTCGCGCACCGTGTTTTCGAGGCGACGATGAATTTTTTCGTGGTGGTCGTAATGTTCGGCGATTCGCGAGCCGAAGTGATACGGCGCCCCTCGACCGCCAAATGCGATGCGACCGTCTGCGGTGCGTTGGCCGTAGGTAATCATGTTTCGGCCGTCCGAAAAAGTTTCACGATTCGCCCAGCCCAGCGAGCGCCACACGCTCTCGGGCAAAGGCTCGGTGGCGACCATCAGCGAATACAGCGGCACCACGCTGCGGTGAGTTGGCTTCATTTGCGAACCGAATGACTCGATGGCACGCACGACCCATTTGGCGCTAATGGCGCCCCCACTTGTTGTTACACGACGCGAATCGAGGGCTAACGCAGGTGAATCTTCGTAAATAGAAACGCCGCGCGATTCAAGCACCATCGCCAGACCGGTAACGAGCTGCCAGGGATTTATAGCCGCACAATGCGGGCTGAATTTACCGCCAAAAGTAGTGGGCAGCGAAATGCGGGAACGAATCTCTTCGGCGCTCTCCCAGCGCATGTCTTGCTCGCCAAAACCCGCGGAGCGCCAAGAACTAACTGTCTCTCTTATGCGGTCAACATGCGCGAGGTTCGATGCCGTCTCAATTGTTCCACCCTTGTGAAAACCGCAGTCAATGTTCTCGCGTGCCGCTACCTCGCCGACCTCGTCGACCGTTGCGAATAGATGCTTTTGAATGAACTGCATCGGCTCGACCCCATGATCAATGGCCATCTCGCTTGGCGACATCGGCAAGAACCCGACACACCACCCTCCGTTACGTCCGCTGCCACCAAAACCAACATGACGCGCTTCGACAATCGCAATTTTTAGTTGCGGTGCGAGCTGTAACAGGTAGTACGCCGTCCATAAGCCCGTAAAGCCTCCGCCAACGATCGCGACGTCAGCATCAATCTTTGCGGCTAGTTGTTGGCGCCGTGCAACTTCGGCTCCATCTCGCCACAGTGAATGCATTACAGCAGCGTCGCCGGAGTTGCACTCATCTCAAGGTGCAGCTCGGTGCCCGTGTACGGGTGCGCCAGAGCGACATCTTCGTTGAGTTCGACGCCGAGTCCTGGCTCGATAGGCGGAATGATAAATCCATTTTCGAAACCAATGGAAGTCGTGACGAGTTTGGCGTGAAAGCCCTCCCACCCCTGAATCGTTTCGAGGATCAAGAAGTTCGGTGTGCAGGTCGCGAGTTGGATGTTCGCCGCAGCGACCACTGGGCCGCAGTACAGGTGCGGCGCGATCTGGGCGTGATAGACCTCGGCCATCGAGGCGATCTTCTTGCCTTCGAGCAACCCTCCGCAACGACCCAAATTCGGCTGCAGAATCGAGGCGGCACCCGTCTTAAGCAACTGATGAAACTCGTACTTTGTCGTCAGGCGCTCGCCGGCAGCAATCGGAATGCTAGTAGCGCGCGCGACCTTGGCGATCTCGTCAGGGCTGTCCGGCGGGCACGGCTCTTCGAACCACAGCGGGTCGTACTTCTCGATGCGCTTGGCCAAGCGAATCGCACCCGACGCCGTGAATTGGCCGTGCGTGCCAAACAAAATGTCGGCTCTCGTGCCAATCGCCTCGCGCACCGCGCGCACCATCTTTTCCGAAACATCGATCGCGGCGAGCGCGGGCTGGCGACCGTCGTAAACCGAGTAGCGACCGGCGGGGTCAAACTTAACGCCAGTGAAGCCGCGCTCGACTTCGCGCACCGCGCACTCTGCGGCCGCGTGCGGGTCTGTGTACACGGGATGATCGGCATAGACGTCGACGCCGACTGGCGGATACAGGTAGGTGTACGCGCGCAACTTTTCGTGGACCCGCCCGCCCAACAATTCGTAAACGGGCTTGTTTGTTTCTTTGCCGCAGATGTCCCACATCGCCATCTCTAAACCGCTGACGATGCCGCCAGTTGTTAAGTCGGGTCGCTGCGAGTAACCGCGCCCATAGACGTTGCGCCACATGTTCTCGATGTGAAACGGATCGCTTCCGATGACATGGCGCTGCGCCACCTCTTCGGCCATCTTGGCAACAAGGTGCGGCGAATAAGTCGCTGTGTAAATCTCGCCGACACCGCTGATACCGCTGTCTGTAGTGAGTTTAACGAAGATGAAATACCGACCACCGAAGCGCGGCGGCGGATTGCCAACAACGAATGTCTTGATGTCGGCGATCTTCATCCCTCGGCCCCTTTTAGAATACGATTACGTTACGCAAAGCCTCGCCGCGCTTGACGACATCGATGGCCTCGTTGATTTCTTCGATCGGGTACGTCTTAGTGACTAGTTCGTCCAACTTGATGCGACCCTGCTCGTAGAGACTGACCAGGTTCGGAATGTCAACTTGAATACGCGCCGAGCCCATCTTTGAGCCGAGAATGTTTTGGCTGTACGCCGCCATAGTGCCAGGGTCGATCTCTGACATTACTCCGCTTGCCGGCATGCCGACGAGCACTACCGAGCCACCCTTGGCGAGCAGATTGTAAGACGAATCGAACGCTGACTTTACGCCGACCGTTACGAACACGTAGTCGGCGCCGCGGCCGTCTGTCAGCGCCAACACGCGCTCGCCCACATCTTGCGTCTTGGAGTTGATACCGTGCGTCGCGCCAAACGATTTTGCGGCCTCGATCTTGTTATCGGCGATGTCGACTGCGATCACCGTGCGAGCGCCGCTGACGTGCGCGCCCTGAATGGCGTTGAGCCCAACGCCGCCCGTGCCGATTACGACAACATGGCTGCCGGCAGGCACTTTGGCGGTGTTGGTGACCGCGCCGAAACCGGTAATCACGCCGCAGGCGAGTAAAGATGCGCTTGCGAACGGGATCGCCTTTGGCACGGACACGCACTGCGACTCGTGCACCAAAATGTTTTCGGCGAAGCCGCCGGTACGCATGCTCTGCACAACGGACTTGCCGTCTTTGTCTGTGATCGGCGACTTAGCGTCGAGTGCGAACTGCGTGCTGCACATGACGGGGTTGCCCATCGAACAGCCGTGGCAGTGGCCGCAGGAGCGAATCAGCGTGGCCACGACATGGTCGCCGACGGCAACGGTGGTTACGCCACCGCCAACCTGCTCGACAACTCCGGCGCACTCGTGACCATATATCGCCGGCAAGGTGCCGCCCCATGCGCCGTCGGCGTAAGAAATGTCGCTATGGCAGATCGCCGTGGCCTTGACCTTGATGCGCACTTCGCCAGGACCGGCGTCGGCGAGAGTAACGTTTTCAATGACTAGTGGCTGGCCGAACTCGCGACAAATTGCTGCTTTCATTTTGAAGTTCTACTTTCTATTTTCAGCCCGAAATGGATCTTGGTGTTGTTGGGGATTTTATTACTGCTAGAGACTACTTGGCGTACTGCGGCGACTCGAGATCAAGAATCGACATCAACGCTGCAAGGTGCATCTGCGCGGCGTTGGGGTATTCGCGCCACTGCTTGGCCGCCAACGCGGCGGTTTCTTCGTCGATGAGTTGCAGTTCTCTGCCCGTCGACAAAGCGATCACCTGAAGTTGCGCAGCCTTTTCGAGATAGTACAGGGCATCGAAGGCCAGCGCCACCGTCTCGCCGACGACGAACACGCCGTGGTTCGACAAAAACAAAACATCTTTGTCGTCGCCGAGCATGGCGGCGACCCGCTCGCCCTCGTGCGGGTCGAGCGCCAGACCAGAATAATTGCGGTCGTAGGCGATGCGGCCGTAAAACGCGCAGGCGTTTTGGTCGAGC
>JAYTUM010000268.1:0-15570 GCA_043744575.1 Acidimicrobiales bacterium
ATGAACCGACGATGCCGACGAATGCGAATCCGAGCGCGCCAGGCGGATTAAATATTACCGCGACAAGCCCAGCGAGCACCCACGCTAGTTGGTTGCGAGTTTCAAATTGCACGAAGGCGCGGGCGCGGTTGGCATCGGGCGCGTTGACCTGCACGACTGATTCGAACGATAGACGTCCGAGTGCGCCGACACCGTTTACCGTCGCCGATAGAACAATCCCCGCGGTTATACCGCCGACAAGGCCAGTCGCTAGACCGACAACCGCGACGATCACCAACGTCGCTGCAAGCATCACCTGCTCTGGCATGCGCCGGCGCAACAACGGGGCGACTCCATTTGCGAGCAAGGTTGCCAACGAGGCAAGGCCCAGGGCCAAACCGAACCAGGCCGTCCCCGCGCGCTGATCGCGAAGCCAAAACGCCAGGTGAAAGAACATGAAGCCGATCACGCCGCGCAACACCATCATCGCCATTGCGGCGTGTAATACCTGTGGACGATGCAATTCTTCGCGTTCGATGTTTTTTTGCGGACCGCTCACCGTTGCCACATGACGCGGCAGCCGCAGCGCCAGGACCCCGGCGCCAACGAATAGCACAACCGATCCCGCCAGCGAGACTTGCGTCGAGATCAATTGCAGCAATACGGCTGGTCCTGCTGCCACGAAACTCACGGCACCGGCGACCAAACCAAGTTGGCCGTTTGCCGCCACAAAATCGTCGTCGCTACGCACCAATGTTGGCACTAGCGCCGATCGCGACACTGCGTAGGTCTTGGCGAGCACAAGTGAAATAAAAGCAAGAGGAAATAACAGTAGCGAATCAACGTTGCCGATCATTAACACCACGACACTCGCACGCAAAACACCCACGCCAAACACCGTCATTCGTCTACCGCCTCGAAGACGATCGATGTGCGGGCCGATCAAGGGTGCGAGAATCGCAAACGGTGCCAGGCTCAGGGCCAAGAACAACATCACCTTGCCGCGCGCCGCATCTGGACTAATCGACAAAAACAAGGAGTCGGCAAGGGAGATCGCCAGAAATGTCTCGGCGGCGGCCATGCAGCCATGCACGCGGGCAAGTCTTATGAGGGGCGATGCCGGGGCTAGTCCCGTTTTGCGATAATGCTTTGCTATGTAGTCATCTTCTCGTATTTATAGCCGAGACCGCGAATGGTCACGACCCGAGAAGGGTTCAATTGATCAGATTCAACCTTAGAACGCAAGCGTTTGATGTGTACATCGAGCGTCTTGGTGTCGCCGTAATAGTCGCTACCCCAGACTCGATCAATGAGAATCTCTCGAGTCAGCACGCGGCCGGCATTGGCCATTAACACGTACAACAATTCAAACTCCTTAAGTGGCATCTTCACTGTGTCGCCGCGAACTGTAACAACATGTTGCTCCGGGTCGATCGAGACATCGCCGACGCGCACGGCGCCGATACCGGCTTCGGGTTCTGCTGCGCCGCCCTGACCACTGCGACGCAACGCAGCCCTGATGCGCGCCGCGAGCTCGTGCAAGCGATAGGGCTTGACTATGTAATCGTCGGCCCCGACTTCGAGACCGACAACCGTGTCCACCTCGCTGCCTTTGGCTGAGACCATGATGATCGGCAGTTTGCTCTTCTTGCGAATTTCTCGGCATACATCGGTGCCAGACACCTTCGGTAACATCACGTCTAACAACATGATGTCGGGCTTGACCGAGTCGAAATTAGCCAATGCTTCGGCCCCATCGCGCGCTACTTCAACACGAAAACCCTCACGCTTAAGGCCAATTGCAAGTGCTTCAACGAACGATTCTTCGTCTTCAACGACGAAAACTGTGGGCCGATCGCTAGTCACGGTTCGATGCCCGAAAGCGCGCCGCATCGCGGTGCTCAGGCTGCCATCCCGTGAGAATAAAACGTGTGCGTTCGCCAACGTTAACCGCGTGGTCGCCGATTCTCTCGTAGAAGCGTGCGACGATCGCCATTTGTACAGCGACTTGAAGGTCGATCGCCTGGCGGGCATGGCTTTCGAAAATCTCTTGAATGAATTGGCGATGTAAGCCATCGAGGTACGAATCCATGTCGTCGATTGCGGCAGCTTTAGCGGCGTCATTATTCTGGAATGCATCCATCGCCGCGATGTACAACTGCTGCGCTTGCTCGCTCATCTTGCTGATTAACTCTGACAACGCCGGGTCTTGCTTATGCCCATAAATGCGTCGCGCCGCTTTGCAAATATTGACCGCAAGATCTGCCGAACGCTCTAATTCTCCAGAAATTTTGATAATCGAGACGAGCTGGCGCAGGTCGCCAGCGACCGGCGACTGCAGCGCGAGTTGCTGAAAACACGAGTCTTCGATGTCAATCGCCCTTGAGTCGATTTCATCATCGGCCTGAACGAGGTAGTCGGCGCCCTCGAGATCGCCCTTCAGCAGTGCCGCGGTGGCCCGCGGAATTGCCTCGATTACCGAAGTGCCTAGACCAATTACCTGAGTGCGAATATCGTCCAATTCTTGACGGAAAGTTTTGCGCAGTTCGTCCATTTGGTTTAAGGATACTCGTTAGATATAGACGAAAACCTAACAAAAGGTGACGGAAGAGTTAACAGGATTGCTAGCGAACTTGCGTTGCAACCACCCATTCGTGCAGACGCTCTTGGGCATCTTTGACGAAACCGTCCGAACCCTCACGCACCCATCCATCTTGCTCGGTCAACGAAAAATGCACGGCAGAATCGTCGAGCAAGAAACCCAATACCTTGTCAAGCCAGAAGCGATGTTTCGGGTGCGTGAGTGGCACCAGCACTTCGACCCGACCATCTAGGTTGCGTCCCATCATGTCCGCCGAGCCAATTAGGTGCAGAGGCGAACCATCGGCGCGACCATGCTCAAAGCGATAAATGCGCGAATGCTCCAAGTATCTGCCCAACACCGAGCGCACCGCAATATTTTCTGAGAGCCCGGCGACGCCGGCGCGCAAGCAACAGATCCCGCGAATTATTGCGTCAATTTTCACGCCAGAATTGCTCGCTAGATACAACGCGTCGATGACAGTTGGGTCGGAGATCGAATTCAACTTGAGCGTGATGCGACCATCGAAGCCGAACTTAACTTCGTTGTTAATAAGGTCGAGAATTCGATTGCGAAGTTGGTGCGGCGCCACGAGCATCGACTGGTAGTTGGGCTCTAGGCCGTAACCCGTGAGATAATTGAAAAGCTCGGTCGCATCGGCGCCGATTTCGTCTTCGCAAGTAAAATAGCTGATGTCTTCGTACAAGCGCGCCGTGACTGAATTGTAATTGCCAGTTCCGATGTGCACGTAACGACGCATCTTGTCTGGGTCGTTGCGTACAACCAGAACGCACTTTGAATGCGTCTTTAGGCCAACGATGCCGTAGGTAACATGCACACCCGCGTACTCAAGTTCCTTGGCCCACGAAACGTTGCGCGCCTCGTCGAAGCGGGCCTTGAGTTCGAGCACAACAGCCACCTGCTTACCAAGTTCTGATGCCTTGATCAGGTGTCGCGCGATTGAACTATCGCCAGATGTGCGATACAACGTCATCTTGATCGACTGAACTTTTGGGTCGAGCGCTGCCTGTTCTACAAACGCCTCGGCAGACGAAGTGAAAGACTCGTAGGGGTGATGAACTAGCAACTGGCGCTCGCGAATCACGTTAAATATCGAGCGCCCTGAGTCTTGGGCTGCCTGTAGGCGACCCGCCACGAGCGGCTTCCATACCCGATACCGAAGTTGGGGCATGTCGAGCGACGCCAGTTGCGACAGAGCGCTCAAACCGATCATGGCGCGATGCGTTGTCACGTCGCCAGAATCCAACTCAAGTTCGTCGATCATCATCGCCAGAACTTCGGGATCGATGTCAGTCGGAACCTCAAGGCGTACCGCGCGGCCAAAGCGGCGGCGGCGCAACTCCATTTCTACGGCGGCCAACAAGTCTTCGGCATCTTCGTCGTCTAACGACAAGTCGGCGTTGCGAGAAACGCGAAACGCGAAGCACTGCTCGATCGTCATGCCAGGAAACAGCCTCCCCATGTTGGCCGCGACAACATTTTCAAGCAACACGAAATTTTGGCTGTTGGGCAACGGCATGAAGCGTGGGAAGGTCTGCGGAATCTTGACCCTGGCGAAGCGCCGCTCGCCGGATCTGGGGTCGCGGGCGATTAATGCCAGGTTCAAAGCCAGGTTCGAGATGTACGGGAACGGATGCGCCGGATCAACAGCGAGCGGAGTCAGCACAGGGAATATTCGCGACTCGAACCCAACTACCAAGTGGGCGCGATCGGCCTCACTCAAACTTGCCCAAGCAAGTATCTGGATGCCGCTGGTCTCTAATTCTGGCTTGAGTACTTCGAGCCAGAGTGCTTCTTGTTTGGTGATCAAATCTTGCACGAGCGCCGAAATTTCGACGAGTTGTTGGCTTGGCGTGCGACCATCTGGCGTGCGGTCAGAGACCCCCGCTTCTACCTGATCCTTTAGCGCGGCGACACGAATTTGGAAGAACTCATCCAGGTTCGAACTAAAAATTGCGGCGAACTTGCAGCGCTCCAATAGCGGTATATCAACGTCGGCAACGAGCGCCAGAACTCGCTCATTGAAGTTAAGCCAACTAAGTTCACGGTTGATGTATCGAGCTTCGATTCCAGCATCGTACGAATCGGTTCGCGGCCGAAAGGTCGAACTAATAAAATTTCGCAAGGAAGTCACTAGCAGTTTCCCTGAGCGAAACGCTTCGTTTTATGCAGGGTATCCGAGTTCCCATTCGATGCTGATGCGTTCGCGCTCTGCATCGCGGTTGACGCGCTCTTGGTTGCGGCGAAACTGGGGGTCGTTGCGAGGCAGCAAAATTAGGCGGGCCAACACGCGAGCGCGAAACTCGTCGAGCAGGTTTGGGTCGCCATGGTCGCTGTAAACCTCCCAATGAGGCGAGACCGAACCTAGGTAGACGATGCGAGCATGACCGCGCGAAGGCTCGGTGACTGCCGAGTCTGTGGCTGAAGTTGATGACATCTGGCGCTCCAATTGGTGCTTCGGGCTAATTGCCGTTTCAGGCTATCGCCGTGACCGCGAAACTATGATCTAACCGTGTCGTCCCCTATTGGCAAAGAAAACATCGCCGCCCTAGATATTGGGACCAATAGTTTTCACCTTGTAGTTGCCAAGCCAGTAGTGGGCGGTTTTGAGGTCGTGGCCCGCGAAAAGCAGACCGTGCGCATAGGCCACGGTGCGGGTGAAATGAAACTGCTCGAGCCCGACGCAATCGAGCGCGGGATCTTGTGCCTAACCCGAATGAACCAGATAGCCGAGTCACACGACGCCGAGATTCGCGCCGTGGCTACAAGCGCCGTGCGCGAGGCCAAAAATCGCGACGAATTCATCAAGCGCGCGCGTAAGGAAGCCGGGGTTGACATTGAAGTGATTTCCGGCATCGAAGAGGCCCGACTCATCCACCTTGGCGCGCTTTTTGCGGTAGGCGAACACGAGCGTCCGATGTTGCTGTGCGATATCGGCGGAGGCTCTACGGAAGTCGTGCTCGGAAACGACGACGATATTTTGCTCTCGCGCAGTTTCAAACTTGGCGCAATTCGGCTGACCGACCGTTTCTTCCCCACGCTTACTAACCATCCCAGCGCGTTGAGCAGTTGCCGACAATTTGTGCGCTCAACGCTGACGATTCTTAAATCCGAAGTTGAAGACTTTGGCTTCGATGTGTCCGTAGCCTCATCGGGCACCGCCGAAACGGTGGCGCGGCTGATTTGCGCGCAATCAGGCAAGCTGACGCCAACCACCCTAAATCGCTTCGAGTTCACTAAAACACAGGTCAGCGAAGTGGTTCGCTTGCTCGCCGAATGCCCAACCGCCGCCGAGCGGCAAAGAAAATTCGACCTCGATTCATCTCGCGCCGACATCATCTTGGCTGGGGCAATAATCCTCGAAGGCGTCGCCGAGGTTTATGGTGTCGAAACTTTCATGTTCAGTGACTATGCGTTGCGCGAGGGCGTATTGATTGACACGCTGCAACGCCAGGGTCGCGGCCCCAAGACCGAAGGCCAAGACGCCGCGATGCGCAGCGTGCGCGTGTTGGCGGACCGCTGCGACGACCGTCCTGAACATTCTGAAAACGTGGCAAGACTGGCGGGTCAATTATTCGACTCGCTGCACGAAGCTCTCAAGATCGAACCGTCGACAAAGCGACTGCTTGAGGCGGGCGCCCTGTTATGCAACGTCGGCGTAGTGATTTCGCACTCGAAACATCATCTGCACTCTTATTACGTGATACGCAACTCTGAACTAGTCGGACTCAGCGACCGCGAGATCGAACTGATCGCCCAAATTGCCCGTTACCACCGCAAGAGCATGCCCAAACTTGAGCACTCCGAATTCGCCAAACTCGAAACCGCCGATCAACACCTCGTGCGCGGTCTCGCTGGCATCTTGCGAATTGCAGTGGGTCTCGATCGCACACAGGACGGCCGCAGTAAAAAAATTGCCGTCCACGTTTCTGACGGCGATCTAGAAATCACCGTGAAGACTTCGACTAAGCAAGACGGCGAGCTAAATATCTACGCGGCAAACGAGCGCAAGGGTCTATTGAGTGATGTCGCCGGGCGGCGCGTAAAAATTAGAGCGGCGTAGTTGACTACGCCGAGGGCGTGTCGTTCTTTGGCGCCTCGGGTGCTGAGGCGGTCGGCTTGCCATCGGAGACGCCCTTTTTGAACTCTTGCTGAGCCTGACCCAGGTTGCGCGCGATTTTTGGCAGACGCGAGCCAAATAACGCGACTGCAATAACGATGACGACTACGCCTTCCCAGCCACTGAACATGCCTCCAAATGTAGCACGGTAGACCCAGAATGCGATAAGCAAGAAGCGTGCTTGAATGCGTCATAAATATCAGCGAGGGCGAGGACCTGGCAAAACTTAGGGCCCTGGCCAAAGTGCTCGGGCCAGACTTCCTAGACCTGCACAGCGATGGCGACCACAACCGCAGCGTTTTCACCCTTTACGGGACCGCGGCCGCGCGCGTGCTCGCGCGCGACGCCATTGCGACCTTCGACATTCGCCACCACTCCGGCGTACACCCGCGTCATGGGATTGTCGATGTGGTGCCGTTTGTGGCGCTTGAACCGAGCACACTTGACGATGCCATTAAGGCACGCGACGAGTTCGCCAAATTTGCCGCAACCGAGCTTGGCGTGCCCTGTTTCTTGTATGGGACAGAACGGACACTCCCTTATATTCGTGCCCACGCCTTCAAAGACCTGCTACCAGACTGCGGCCCAATGTTGCCGCACCCCACCGCGGGGGCGATCTGTGTCGGCGCGCGACCTCTACTGGTCGCTTACAATTTATGGCTTAAAGATGAGACGCTCGACGCCGCCAAAAAAATTTCGGCGTCGATTCGCAGCGCGTCGGTGCGCGCTCTGGGCATACAGGTTGGTCGCTACACGCAGGTCAGTATGAACTTGATCGCACCGCACATAGTTGGCCCAGCAGATGTTTACGACGAGGTAGCGAAGCATGCCGAAATCGAGCGCGCCGAACTGGTGGGGCTAATACCTTCGCGAGTTTTGGCGACTGTTGCGCGCTCGCGTTGGGCTCAATTAGATATCGGCAGTGAAAAGACGATCGAGTGGAGAATCGCCGCGCGAAACCGCGCGACTCAAAGTATTGACTAGTACTTGAGCTAGGCGGACGCGATACTGCGGGTTATCTGGGCGCGCTGACGGCGCAAACGGCGACGCTCACGCTCGGACAAACCGCCCCAAATCCCGAACTTTTCGCCGTTTTCGAGGGCGTATTCAAGGCAGTCATTGCGCACGACGCATCCCCGACAAACCTCTTTGGCTTCGCGAGTTGATGCACCGCGTTCTGGGAAGAAAAGATCTGGATCTACACCTAGGCAGTTGGCTTGATCTTGCCAGGCCCGCTCCGCGCTAAACGCGATTACTTCATCTTCCACTAATGAATCCTCCTGCTCGTTCTCGACTTCAGCCATTGACAGCCAATAACGAGATAACTACAACTGTGTCATTCTGCCAAAGATCGCCAATAAATGCAAATATTACTTGGCTCGAGATATTCGCCGTCAGCCTGCTCGACGCGGCTGACCAGAACTTGAGTGAGTTGACCGACCTCGAGAGAGTTGCTTCTTGTGCTCTAAAAAGTCTACGAGCACGTAGTCTCCGAGGGTTTCCGGCGATGTAAAAAAGACTCGGCCGCGGTTGATCTTGGCTAAACGCTCGACAAAACCGCGCAGGCCGGCGTCGGCGTCAAGCATGAAGGTGTTAATGCGAATTCCCTCCTTGGTGCAGCGCACGACCTCGCGCAACGTTGCCTCGACCGTCTCACTCACGGGCGGATAGTTGAAGTAAACATCGCCAGACGGAGTGATATGGGCCGTCGGTTCGCCGTCGGTGATCATGATGATCTGCTTGGTGCCAGTTTGGCGCGAAAGCATCTTGCGACTCAGGGTGAACGCGTGGTGCATGTTCGTGCCGTAGACGAAATCCCACGAGACCTCCGGCAGCTGCTCGGCCTTGAGCTCGCGGGCGACCTCGCCAAAGCCAACAATACCGAGGTAATCCCTCGCGAATTGGGTCGAAATTAGCGAGTGCAAAGCCATCGCAACTTTCTTGGCCGGCAAGAAGTTGTCGCGCATCGGCATCGACAACGAGAGATCGAGCATCAACACCGTGCTCGATCGCGTGAGTTGCTCGGTGCGCTCAATCTCAAAATCGTCTGGCGACAATTTGATCGGCAAGCCTGGGCCGCCGCGATGCAACGCGTTACGCAGGGTCTTTTGAAGATCGAGCTGAAATGAGTCGCCGTATTCGTATGGCTTTGTATCGTAGGTGCGCTCGTGGCCGATGCCGAGGCGGTTAATTTGGTGCTGGCCGATCGTGTCGGATGCCAGCTTGCCGAACAAGTCACGCAGTGCGTTGGCGCCGATCTTGCGCAACCCGTGTGGCGTGAGTTGCATACGCCCCTCTTTTTGTTCGATCAGCCCGGCCTCTTCGAGCATCTTGGCCATCTCGGCGAGACGCTGCAGCGATTTGGCGGCATCGTCGCCCAATAAGTCGCGCACCCGATCCATATCGACCTCGGCCAAAGAGCCAGGGCTTGAGGCGCTCTTCATCAGGTTCTCGAGTTGGTCTAGTTCTGAGAGTTCTTGCATCGACTGCATTGCCTGACCGAAGCCCATCGGCTCGTGACCCTCGAAGTCGTACTCGCGTTTCCACCCGGCCTGCGGAAACATCGCCTGCAGGTTTTGCGATAGTTGATCTATCTGCCAGCGCAGATCCATATCTTCGAACAATTGGTCGGAAAGGGTCTGCAATTGGGCTCGTTGCTCTGGCGTCATCGAGTTGAGCATTGCCTTTGCGGCCGCCATTCGCCTGGCCATGATCTCGAGAAGTTCATCGAGAGTTTTTGGTCGTTCGGGAAAGAAGTCGCCGAAGTTTTTCATGAACTCTTCAAACTTTGGGTCTTCGTTGTTGCGGCGGTGTTCAAGCATGTTGTTCAGTTCGCTGAGCATGTCTTTCATGCGTTGCATATCGGTCGGCGTCATGTTTTGCATTTCGCCCGACATCTGATCAAGATTCTGTTGCATCAGTTGCTGACGCAACTTGTCGAGCAAGTGTTCGAATCGCTGGTGCGCATCCTTTGAATGAAAGTCGTATTGCTGCAATTCGCTGACCTTTCCGGCCAGGTCTGCCGGCAACATATCTAGTCGAAAGTTTCGGTCTTGCGCGGCTCGTTCGGCGAGTTCAGCGCGACGCTCGTCGCCAGAACTTTTAGCCTCATTCGTGTAGTTCTCGACTGCGTGGCGTTCGTCGTCGACAATGTCATTAAGCTCGTCGGCGATTTCCTTGTAAACGCCGCCGAGATCGCCATGCTCTTGGATCTCGCGGCGGCGCGAGCGTAACTTTTCCATCATTTCTCGCAAACCGGCGATGCGATCGCCGTTGAGGTCGCGCATGCCGTCTTGCATCAAGCGCCGCAAGGCGTTGTAGACGTCGCCGTGATACAGAAGGTCGTCGGTTAGCGAATCGAGTAAGGCATCGGCGTCAAGGTCGAACCCCTTTTGAGTGCCGTCCCAGCGCGAGTAGGTGAAGCGCGGGCCCATGCCCGAACCATACTCAAATCCGTGGGAACCATCATTGCTGGGCTCAGTGAAGTAAGACTTCTGTCACACCCCTATGCTGATTGGCGCTATGCGCTTTCCCCGAACTTTCATTTTCGTCGACCTCTCTGGTTTCACGAATTACATGGAAGTCGAGGGCGACGAGGCGTCTGCCGTTTTGCTAGCCAAGTTTCGCGCGAGTGCTCGTGCCGTTGGCTCCCATCTTGGCGTACGTATCGACAAATACCTCGGCGATGGACTGATGGCCGTCGCCGTCGAACCCGAAAACGGCATCAACTTCGCTCTCAAGTTGCAGCAGCGGTCAATTTTAGATTGCGCCCCGCTGGCCCTGCGCATCGGCATAGCTTCGGGTAACACGATCCTTTTTGAAGGTGAAGACTTCATCGGCTCTGCACCAAACCTCGCGGCTCGACTTTGCGACGCCGCGGTCGGCATCGGCACTCTGATACCCGCAGAGCAGGCCGTGAACTTGCCTATCGGAATTTTCACCCACGCTCACTCACCAGTTTCGCTTCCGGGATTCGCCCGACCTGTCGAAGTCGTATCACTCTCTGGCGAGGCAGATACCGACCTGCACCTCGACACCAGCCCGCTGTGGGCAACCTCTCAGCCGGCTAATTAATACGCAGCAATTTGCGTCAAGCGCGATTCAGATGGCGTTAGGTGCGCGAGCGGTAAGTTGCGCGCGAGCCAATCGAGTCTTTGTTGAGTCGCTTCGACAGGTGCAAGCCCTCTAAAACGAACTCGACGGCGCTCGCGATCACGGCCGGCGACTCGTCGCCGTGCACAATCATCACGACGATTTCGCGTAATGCCGGTATTGCCTCGAGTATGGCCGCATACTCGGTCGAACTGATGTCTTCGCCGGCACTGGCGACCGCACCTTCGTCGAAACTGGCGATTACATCGCGAATCTTCTCGCTAGTTACGTTTTGCTTGTAGACCTGCAACACGGCGGCTCGCACCAGCTGCTCGAGTACGGCGGATTCTCTACCCTGTTCCACGCTTTCGATCTCAATCTTGCCCGAAGTTGATGCTGCCAGCGCCACCAGGTCGCTGACCCGGGGCGCAACATCGGTCTCGCCCGCTCGTAACGCTCTGCGCATCGCGTTCGCCGCCAACAGTTCGAAGTTGCTGACCGACAAGCGCACGCTCACCCCGCTGCGCTGGTTGATGTGATTGCTCGAACGCGCCAGTTGGCTGATCGTGCTGATCACTTCCTCCATAAATTGCGGTATCCGGACAACGACATTGCCAATGCTCGAAGGGCGCGCCTCCTGGCGGACGATTTGCATTTCAGTTTCGACATCGAGCGGGTAATGCGTGCGAATTTGGCTGCCGAAGCGGTCTTTCAGCGGGGTGATCATGCGACCGCGATTGGTGTAGTCCTCTGGGTTGGCGGATGCCAATAGCAACACATCGAGCGGTAGGCGAATTTTGTAGCCACGAATTTGAACGTCTCGCTCCTCGAGCACGTTCAGCAGCCCGACCTGAATTCGCTCGGCCAAATCTGGCAATTCGTTGATTGCAAAGATACCGCGGTTGGTGCGCGGCACAAGTCCGTAGTGGAGTGTCAGCTCGTCGCTCAGATAACGGCCCTCGGCTACCTTGATCGGGTCGACCTCACCGATCAGGTCGGCGATGGAAGTGTCCGGCGTCGCGAGTTTTTCCCCGTAGCGAGTGTCGCGGTGCACCCAAGTGATTGGTGTGTCGTCGCCCATGCTGGCGACGAGATCTAACGCGAGTCGAGAGACGGGCGCGTACGGGTCGTCATTGATCTCGCTGCCCCCGACAATCGGCATCCATTCATCCAACAAGCCGGTGAGCGAACGAATCATGCGCGTCTTGGCCTGACCGCGCTCGCCTAAAAAAATCACGTCGTGGCCAGCGAGCAACGCGTTCTCGAGTTGCGGCATCACCGTGTCTTGGTAGCCGAGCACGCCAGCGAACAATGGCTCGCCGGCTGCAATTTTGGCAACCGCATTACGGCGCAACTCTTCCTTTACAGGTATCGATACCCAACCCGAGGCGCGCAGGGCGCCGAGAGTCCGGGGCAATTTTGACGAGTCGGACGGCTTCGATGTCATGGCGCGACGATACCCCGAGACAATGTCGTGTGAGCAGTCGAGCGTTCTAGCCGTGCTGATACCTGCAGGTCTTGGCGCAAGAACTGGTGCCGCTCAACATTCGTGTCGCGATCATCGAGCCAGGTGTTACCAAATCTTCGATCCTTCGCAAAAATATCGGCTTAACGGTTCGTGGCGCTTGGCGCAATGGACGACGAAAGCTTCCTTTATTAGTTTCGCGTTTTTTTCGTCTTGATCGCGGTTGGATCCAGGAAGCTCTCGCCTAGCCAATAAATCCAGCATAAACCTCTAAAGTTGACAGAAGTAGTCGGGATTACGCTACGCTGATTTTCCCGCAGCAACCAACTGCTCAATGACTAACTAACTGGAGAAGCCCATGCCCGTACGTCTTGGTGACACCGCCCCCGACTTCACAGCCGACACCACGCAAGGAAAGATCAATTTTCACGAGTGGCTCGGCACATCTTGGGGCGTGCTGTTTAGCCACCCAAAAGATTTCACGCCAGTCTGCACAACCGAACTCGGCTACGTCGCCAAGATCAAGCCAGAGTTCGACAAGCGTAACGTCAAGTTTATCGGCCTCTCGGTAGACAGCGTTGAGTCGCACCTCAAATGGGAGAGCGACATCGGCGAGACGCAGGGAACGCCGGTGAACTTCCCCATGATCGGAGACCCCGACCGCAATGTCAGCAACCTCTACGACATGATCCATCCGAATGCCAACGACACTCTTACCGTGCGCAGCGTGTTCGTGATCGGTCCAGACAAAAAAGTTAAATTGACAATCACCTACCCAGCCTCAACTGGCCGCAACTTCGATGAAATCTTGCGCGTTATCGACTCGCTGCAATTAACCGCCAAATTTAAGGTCGCAACTCCAGCCAACTGGAAGGATGGCCAAGACGTAATTATTGGCGGTGCCGTGACCGACGACGAGGCCAAGACACTGTTTCCGGGCGGTTGGAAAACCGTAAAGAGCTACTTAAGGGTTTTGCCACAACCTAAGTAAATAAGCGCCTTCTATATAACCTGATGGCATGAGCAGCATCGCGGCATCGACGGTTTCAGCAACTAAAATCTATGGCAAAGACGATGGCGCGGTTTACGCGCTGCGCGATGTCAGCGTTCAGTTTGAAACGGGCAAGTTCACCGCGATCATGGGCCCCAGCGGCTCTGGCAAGTCGACGCTGATGCATTGCGTCGCAGGTCTCGACGAACTGACCGACGGCAAGGCCGTAGTCGACGGGGTCGACCTATCTGAACTCAGAGATAAGGAGCTGACCAAGCTGCGCCGCGAGAAAATTGGCTTCATTTTTCAGTCGTTTAACTTGGTGCCGACGCTAAGCGCAGAAGAAAACATCCGATTGCCGCTGATGCTCGGCGGAGTAAAGGGTAACGAGGGGTGGATCCAGACGGTCATCGACACCGTGCACCTGCGCGACCGCCTCACGCACCGCCCAAGTGAACTTTCTGGCGGCCAACAGCAGCGAGTCGCGGTCGCACGAGCGATGGCCTCAGAGCCGCGAATCATTTTTGCCGACGAGCCAACCGGCAACGTCGACTCAAAAACTGGCAACGAAATTCTGCGGTTCATGCGCACCGCAGTAACTGAACTAGGCCAGACAATTGTGATGGTCACTCACGACCCTGTCGCCGCAAGTTATGCAGACCGCATTATTTTCTTGGCCGACGGCAAAATTGTCGCCGAGATGACCGAGCCAACACCAGAAAAAGTCCTCGACCGCATGAAGAGCCTCGGTAGCTAGACGGTGTTTCGCATCGCCCTAAAGGGCATTCTGGGACGCAAGGCCCGCCTAGTACTCACCTCCATCGCCGTAATCATCGGCACCGCGTTCTTGGCCGGCACGTCGATTTTTTCGGCGACCCTCAATCAGACTTTCGACAACCTATTCGCAGATGTGTTTCGAAATGTGGATGCCTACGTGCGGTCATCTCAGGTTATTGAGACAGAGTTCGGGCAAGAGGAGCGCCAGCGAATACCAACCGAACTCATTAATTTGGTGAAACAGGTGCCCGGTGTCAGCGACGCCGTGCCAGACATTCAGGCGTTCGCCCGAATCGTCGGCAAAGACGGAAAACCGCTGGGGTCTGACGGCCAAGGCCCACCGACGTTTGGCAGCGTCGGCATGAAATTTAAGGGCGCACAGTGGACCATTGATAAGGGAGCGTTTCCCAACGGGCCAACCGAGGTTGCGCTCGACAAGGCTTCCGCAGAAAAGGGCCAGTACGGGCTCGGCGACACTGTAAAAATTATCGCCCAATCGGGCAGCCGCGAGTTCACGCTGGTGGGCATCGCCTCGTACGGCCAGGGTCGTTCGACTCTCGGCGCCACTTTTGCGCTGTTCGACCCGCAGACGGCATCGGAGTTCCTAACGAAAGCGGGCTTCTTCGACGACATCTTGGTCACTGGCGACGGCTCACTTGACGACGCGACGCTGGCAAATAAAATCAACGCCGCGCTGCCTCCCGAGTACCGCACAGAAACCCTGACCGGCGCCGAAATAACTGCCGAAACGCAAAGCCAAATTGGCACTGCGCTCAACTTCTTCGGGTTGCTACTGAAAACATTCAGCATCATCGCTCTCGGCGTGGGCAGCTTTGTGATCTACAACGTGTTCTCGATTAGCGCCGCGCAACGCCAACGCGAGAATGCGCTGTTGCGCGCGATCGGCGCAAGCCGCAAGCAACTTACACGGACGATGCTGATTGAGTCTGTGGTGGTCGGCTTGTTCGGTTCGATTATCGGATTTATCTTTGGCATCGGTATCTCGAAGGGACTCACTGGGTTGCTGCGCGCGTTGAGCATCGACGTGCCAAGTTCTGGCCTCGTGATTCAGACCAGCGCAGTTTGGCAGACGATCATCGTCGGATTAGTAGTCACGGTACTTTCGGCATGGTTGCCCGCAAGGCGTGCCGGCAAAGTTTCACCACTTGCGGCGATGCGCGCGACCGCATTCGAAACGCCGGGTCCAACCCGCAGGCGCACAGTGTTAGCGCTCGTGTTCCTAGCTATCGGCGTGGCGAGCGTCGGCGCAGTAATGGCTGGCTCGCCAAACATTTTACTCGGCGTCGGAATAGTGGCCGTGTTCGTCGGCACCATCATCATCGGCCCGGTAATCGCTAAGCCGGTGGCGCTGTTTCTTGGTCGCCCCGCAGCCAGGTTTCGTGGCGTAACCGGCACGATGGCAAAGCAGAACGCGGCGCGTAACCCCAAGCGCACTTCGCGCACGGCTTCGCCCGTTTTAATCGGCGTCGCGTTGGTGATGGCCGTTACCGCGCTCGCGGCTTCGATCAAGGGCCAGATCAACA
>JAYTUM010000269.1:0-3913 GCA_043744575.1 Acidimicrobiales bacterium
GCCGATCGGCCACTGAGGCGAGTGCTGGCAACGGCGCAAAATGTGCACGGCAACGATGGAATGGGCGATATCGGGCTACCCCTGAGCGGACGATTGCCGGCCAACGGCGACGGAGTAGAGGCGTTGATTGCCGCGGCAAACGATCACGCCGGTGAATTAACCCTCGTAACTCTTGGGCCGCTCACCAACATTGCGCACTCCCTGATTCGAGATCCATCGATCGCGAAAAAAATTGGACGCTGCGTTGTCATGGGTGCGGCCGCTGATCACATTGGCAATGTTACGCCGGTTGCCGAGTTCAACATGTGGTGTGACCCAGATGCCGTCGAGGTAGTTCTTGCGTCTGGCATGAACCTTGAATTCGTGGGGTGGGATATTTCGCGTAAGTATGCAGTCGTCTCTGATTCGCAGGCGGAAGTTGTTCGAGATGTCGGCACAAAATTGGCGAAGTTCGCAATTGACATACAGTGCGTTGTCGTCGAGTTTTGCGCCAACGAGACCCACATCGACGGTTTCGATCTGCCCGACCCAATCGCAATGGCGTATGCCATTGATAGCAAAATTGCGACGGAAGTTCGCGAAATATTTCTGGCCGTAGAAACAAGTAGCCCACACACTCTCGGAATGGTTGTGATGGACACGCTTGGTATCACCCACCTCCAACCCAATGCCAAAGTAGTAACTAGCGCCGACGCTGATCTATTCATGTCGATGCTTGTCGCTGCCGTGAGGTGACTACGAGATGAGCAATAACTCGCCGCTGCAAAATTCGTTTGTTGAAGTTGCTGTTACGACGCGCAATGGGCGCGATGAGTCGCTGCACCACGGCGTAGCAGTAACCCTCGGAGCCGATGGGTCGATTGCCAGTGCGCTCGGTGATCCGAACGTGATTGTCTTTCCACGCTCATCGACGAAACCGATTCAGGCGACCGCAATGGTGGAGGCAGGCCTATCTTTGCCGCCGCGCCTGCTTGCTCTTGTCTGCGCCAGCCACGACGGTCGACCAGAACATCTCGCAGCGGCGCAGGAGATCTTGGCGACGGCGCGTCTAACAGAGATAGACCTTGGCAACACACACGACTTGCCTCTCGATCAAGATGCCGCCGAAGATGTGCTGCGTGGCGGCGGAGTGCGGACCGCGCTACAGATGAACTGCTCTGGCCAGCACTCTGGCATGCTCGCGACCTGCGTTCACAACGGCTGGTCGCACGACATTTCTTATCTGCATTTTGACCACCCACTTCAGCAGCGAATCACGCAAATGGTGCCGAGGTTGTGCGGTGAAGACTCGGTTTACATTGGAATTGACGGCTGCGGCGCCCCGGCACACGCGTTCTCGCTTGCTGGTCTTGCCCGCGCCTATCGCTTGATCGCCATTGCGCCAGTCGGCTCCCCAGAAAGTCAAGTGGCGCGGGCGATGCGATCTCACCCGGAGATGGTCGGCGGCCCGACGCGCGACGTAACGCTGCTGATGCAGGGGATTCCTGGCCTAATTGTCAAGGATGGCGCCGAAGGCGTGTTTGCGGCTGCAATGCCCGATGGTCGGGCGGTGGCGCTGAAGATTGCCGACGGCGCCGACCGTGCGCGATCGCCGCTGATGAAGGTCGCGTTGCAGTCGCTTGGCGTTGACGTCAGTTTGGTTGACCAGCGGGCGTTCGCTTCGCCAGTTTTGGGTCACGCCGAAGTTGTCGGCGACGTGCGCGTTATCGCGACGTTCTAACTACTTAAGGATGCAAGCCGCGCATGCGGTGGGCATCAGCGATTGTCTTGACCCCGAGAACAGATGTCGCCAAACGGTATGACAGGTTCGAGCCGTCGGCGAATGCGTAAAAGCGGTTAAACGCGGCGCGCATCAAATCAATCACGCGGGCATTGACCTCGTCCTCGTCCCATGTCAGGTGAGCAAAGTTCTGACACTGCTCGAGGTATGAACAAGTTACGCCGCCTGCGTTGGCGAGCACATCTGGCATTATGAAAACGCCTCGGTCGGCGAGAATTGCGTCTGCGGTTGGCGTGAGCGGGCCGTTCGCGCCTTCGACAACGAGTTTCGCCTTCATCGCATTTGCCTCGTTTTCGTGAACTGCGTCGCCGAGCGCGCAGGGCATCGCGATGTCCGCATCGAGTCCGAACACTGCGCTCGAGCCACCTTTGCCCTTAGCAACGACATCTCCGACGCCAGCGTCGGTAACACTCGAAGCCCCAGCCTTGAACGCGGCGTCGATACGCGCAAGGTCGAGACCAGCACCGCCATAAATTGTTCCTCCAACGTCGGCCAGTCCGACGATTTTTGCGCCACGAGCCGCGGCCAGGCGAGCCGCCCACGAACCGACTTGCCCATAACCCTGGATGACTATGCGCTGACCTCTCAGCGACTTGCCGCTCTTTTGCAAAATCAGATCCGCGACTTCCACGACTCCGCGCCCAGTAGCAGACTCGCGCCCAAGCGACCCACCCAATTCGATTGGCTTGCCGGTCACGACTCCTGGCACAACATGACCGACTCCGGCGGAGTATTGATCCATAACCCATGCCATGATTTGCGCGTTGGTTCCGACGTCGGGCGCTGGCACGTCGCGATCCGGGCCGAGAAACGGCGCGATCTCAGAAACATATCGGCGCGTAATTCGCTCAATTTCTCCAATCGAATATTTCTTTGGATCAAACGCTACGCCACCCTTGGCGCCGCCAAGTGGCAAGTTCATAATCGCGGTCTTGAGTGACATTCCGATCGCGAGGGCGACGACCTCATCGCGAGTTACTTCGCTGTGATAGCGAATGCCGCCTTTGGCCGGACCACGAGTGGTGTTGTGATGCACTCGCCAGCCCGTGATCTGATCGCGCGAGCCGTCATCGCGCCGAAACGGGATCGCGACTTCGAGGATTCTGCGCGGGGCGACGATCGTTTCAATGAGACCGTCCTCGAGTTTCAGCCACTCGCCGGCTTGACGCACACGAAGCTCAGCCGCCTCGAGCGCCGAATAATCACGAAATGACGTCATTGTCATAGTTCTTTCTCCGCCATGAGACTAGACGAACATCCCGTCAGATTCTATTCATGTAACACGCGAGCTCGGATTCCCCATTTGTTCATAGGCGCGTGTTCTGATCAGCTCACCTATGCGCTTGAAACCCTCCCATACTTCAACGTACGAAGTCGTCAGTGGCGAGATCGCAAGTCGCAGGCAATCTGGATGGCGATAGTCGGCGACGACATTGGCGTACCTACGCATCGCCTCCGAAATGCGGCGCGACTCAGGATGCCTGATCGTGATGTGCCCACCGCGTCGCGTCGCGTCGCGTGGTGTGACCACCGAGCAACCAAGCTTGGCCAGCCACGCGTCATGAAGCGCGAGCATTAGTGTTGTGCCGATAGCAGCCTTGGCAGCAATCTCTGGCAGGGTCGCGCGCTCGATCATTTCGAACGCTGTCTGCACGCAGCGCAAACCAACTATCGATGGGCTAGCAATCTGAAAGCCGCGAATATTTGGTGCTCGATCAAAACCTTGGGCCATCATGAATTGGTCATCCTGTGCAAACCATCCCTGAATTGGAACTCGCAGTTGCTGTTGAAGTTCGTGCCGTACGTACAGCCAGGCTGGCGCACCGGGGCCAGAGTTTCCGTATTTGTAACTGCAGCCGACCGCTAGGTCGACACCGTCGCGGTCGAATTGCATTGGTACAACACCGACGGCATGGCTTGCGTCCCAAAGTACCAATGCGCCAACTTCGTGCGCCATTTTCGAGATCGCCGCGATGTCGTGCAGCGCACCGGAGCGATACTGAATCACGCTTAGCGTCACCAGCGCCACGTCGTTACTGAGGTACGGCGCGAGCATCTGCGCAGTTACTAGTTCCTCGCCGTTTTCATCGTCGATAAGCACAAGCTCTAGATCGAGAAATTCGCACATCCCCT
>JAYTUM010000270.1:0-15489 GCA_043744575.1 Acidimicrobiales bacterium
GACGCGCCAGAAAACTTTAAGACGAAGGAAGAATCGAAGCTCGGCGTGCTCGAAGACATTCTTGAGCCAGCGAAGAACCCAGACCTGTACGGCAATGTCTTTCACAAGGTAAGCATCAACTACTACCCGCCGCGCGGCGACAACAAAGAGGGCTGGGACAACATCGACATTTTCGGTTGGCTCGGTTACCCGATGCAGATCAAGGTCGACTTCTTGTGCCGTGACTCGATCTTGGCCGCACCGCTCGCCCTCGACTTGGTGCTGTTTAGCGATCTCGCCCAGCGCGCCGGGCTCGGCGGAATTCAAGAGTGGCTGTCGTTCTACTACAAGAGCCCACAGGTGGCGCCCGGTCTTTACGCCGAGCACGATCTATTCATTCAGTTGACGAAGTTGAAGAACACCTTGCGCTGGATGATGGGCGAAGACCAGATCACGCATCTCGGCCGCGAATATTACGACTCAGAATAAGGCGAGTCGAATTCAACCGTTCATCGCGCAAGAAAAAGTAGTCGGGCGCGCTGTGGTTGCGCGCGCCGCCGTAATCGACGCCGTTTGCGTGCTGGTGTTTGTGGCGATTGGTCGGCGCAATCACGACGAGGGTACGGCGATTGGCGCAGTGTTTTCGGTGGCCGCGCCGTTCTTGATCGCCCTCGCCGTGGCCTGGGCTGGCAGTCGTGCGTGGCGCGCCCCACAAGATTTGCGCACCGGAATAGCCGTGTGGGCGACGACCGTTGCTGTTGGTTTGGCGCTGCGGCGGCAGGTCTTTGACCATGGCATCGCGACGCCGTTCGTGATTGTGGCGATGCTGTTCTTAGGTTTTGCTTTACTGGGCTGGCGCGTGGTTGCTAATAGTCGCACCTCAAAACACCTCTAGTTCACGAGGATGAACTCAACCCCATTGTTGCGATACCTGGCAAGACGATTGTCCAGCGTAATTATGGGCAATTTCAAACTATTTGCCAAAGCTACGTACTGGGCGTCATAGCTACTTACGCCTTTTGCAAAGTGCCAGAGATCTGCTTGCATCTGCGAAATTGGAGAATATGAAATCGGAAATTTTTCAATTAATAACGCAGCTCGGTCGGCGTCATGGGCTGACAATCGCCCCAAATTAAGCAATTTTTTGAGCACATGATGAATCTCCGAAATGAAAAGTTCCGGAGCATACAAATGCTCATCGATCAGCTGAAGTGCTCGTTCGCCTATTGCAGAACCGATTGCAATCTCAATTCCGACAGAGGCGTCAAGAATCATCGCTCGCCCTTACGGGCGGCTCGAAGAATCTCCAATGCAAGGTCGGAGTCAAACTCAACCACTGGTCGCTTGAGAAGTTCTTCCTTCCACTGGGCGCGGAGTGGGATGCGCAGGTCTTTGCGGATGGCGCTGAGAATGTACTCGCCCAGCGAACAGCCGAGTGCTTCGGCTCTAGCGCGAGCCTGATCGTGGATCTCTTGTGGGACGTCTTTTACCTGAATTGCTGACATAGGTGGAGGGTAGCATGCTGAAAGCATGCGCTAGCTACAAAATGACGTTGGTGATCGCGCCGGTCTCTGCGCCTTGCACGAGCCTGGCGTACTTGCCCAACACGCCGCTGGTGTAACGCGGCGGGTTCGGCTTCCAACCCTTGCGACGATCGGCGAGCACGCTCTCGTCAACTAGTAAGTCGAGCTTCTTGGCGGGCACGTCGACGAGAATGCGATCGCCGTCGTTCACGAACGCGATCGGCCCGCCGTCGACGGCCTCTGGCGCAACGTGGCCGATACAAAAACCCCAGGTGCCGCCGCTGAAGCGACCGTCGGTGATCAACGCACAATCCGAACCGCGGCCAGCGCCCTTGAGCGCACCGGTGATCGCCAACATTTCGCGCATGCCTGGTCCGCCCTTTGGACCTTCGTAACGAATTACCAAAACTGTGCCAGGCATAATGTCGCCCGCCAGAATTGCCGCCATCGCGCCTTCTTCTCCGTCGAACACGCGGGCGCTGCCGTCGAATATCAGTTGGTCTTTGCTGAGACCCGCAACTTTCACGACCGACCCCCTTGGCGCGAGAGAGCCGGTGAGAATGTTGATGCCGCCCTCGAGGTGGATCGGAGCCGACAGGCTGTGCACAACTTCACCGTCTGGCGCGGGCGGATTAATTTGCGCAAGATTTTCGGCCATTGTTTTGCCGGTGCACGTCATTACGTCGCCGTGCAACAGTCCGGCGTCGAGCAAGTGTTTCATTACCACTGGCACGCCGCCGATGCGATCGATATCCGACATGTGGTACTTGCCGCCCGGTTTAGTATCGGCGATGTGCGGGACCTTGGCCGCGATGCGGTTGAAATCCTGCAAGTCGAGCGCTACGCCAACCTCGTAGGCGATCGCCAACAGGTGCAGCACCGCGTTGGTGCTACCGCCGAGCGCGTTAGTTACGGCGATGGCGTTCTCGAAAGCTTTTTTGGTCATGATGTCGCGCGGGTAGATGCCGAGGCGCGTGAGGTTCATCACGGCTTCGCCAGCGAGTTGCGCATCGACTTCGCGGCGCGGGTCTATTGCCACGGGAGATGCACTGCCCGGTAAACTCATGCCCAGCGCTTCGGCGATCGACGACATCGTGTTGGCGGTGAACATTCCGCCACAGGCGCCCTCACCTGGACAAGCCGCGCGTTCGATGTCCTCGAGTTCGCTCTGTGACATCGTTCCCGCGGCGCACGCTCCAACGGCCTCAAAAACCGTCGTGATGTCGATGTTTTCGCCGTTATGAACCCCCGGCAAAGTTGAACCGTTGTAAACGAACACGCTCGGCAAGTTGAGGCGCGCGGCGGCCATCAACATCGCGGGGATGCTCTTGTCGCAGCCAGCCAGGCCGATGAAACCGTCGAAGCGCTCGGCATGCACGACCGTCTCGACACTGTCGCAGATAATTTCGCGACTCGGCAGGCTTGCGCGCATGCCCTCGTGCCCCATCGCGATGCCATCGCTCACGGTTATCGTGCCAAATTCGAGTGGCACGCCGCCCGCGGCGCGAACGCCGATCTTGGCGCTAGCGGCGAGTCGCCGCAGCGAGACGTTGCATGGGGTTACTTCGTTCCATGCGTTGGCGATGCCAATCTGCGGTTTTTGCCAGTCGCCGTCCGTGAGACCCACAGCTCGCAACATCGCTCGCGAACCGGCACGCTGGTTACCGTCAGTGACGTCGCGGCTGCGCGGCTTGATGTCGACGGGGACTGCAGATGACAGAGGCATGCCTATTCAGGCTACTTGCGCAACCTCTACTGCTGGCTCGTTTGGTTTGCGCCGATATAGCGCGAGCACCGGAATGAAGTAGCCGAAGTACGCAATTACGCGAACGCGCTCTGGCGACGCCACCCAGCCGAATAATCCCTTGACAAAATCGTAGAACGTGCCAGATGCCCACATTCCAGACTTCACATTCCACGCCGATTCGATCAGCCAACCAGTTTCGAACCCGAGCAGCTCGCGAAATTCGTGCACGGCCTTGCCCGCCAAACCGGCCGCGAACAGAAGCAACAACACGGCGGTGACATTGAAAAACATCTTCATGTTGACACGAAGACCACCAGCGAACACCAGCACACCGAGAACGGCGGCGACGACCAGGCCGAGCAGGCCGCCAATTACTACGGACGAGCCCTTGGCTGTCGATGTTTCTGCGCTCAAGAGAAACAGCACGGTCTCGAGGCCCTCGCGCAAGACTGCAACAAATGCGATGACGAACAATGCGGTGCGCGATGCACCGTCGACCTTGCCGCGCAACTCGGCGCTCAACTCTTTGGCGTTGGCACGCATCCAGAAAATCATCGTCGTCAACACGATCACGGCGGCGAGGGCAATCGAACCTTCGACGGCCTGCTCGACCTTGCCATGCAGACCTTCGACAAGGATGTTGATCAACGTGCCGACGACGAGGCAGGAAATAACAGCGGCGAGCGCGCCGAACCAGACCGTGCGCGATTCGTCCTTTCTGCCGGTCTTGCTCAAATAAGTCAGCAAAATTGCCAAAATTAGAGAGGCCTCGAGGCCCTCGCGAAGTGTGATTAAGAAACTTGAACCCATGAGTACATGTTAGGTGTTCCTAACAGTATTGCCAAATCCGAGCAAAAGGCCTAGTTGGAGGCCTTGCGGGCCTGCAATAGAGCGGTGACGGCCTTGCCGTCGGCCTTGCCCTTTGAGGCCTTCATGATTGCCCCGACTAACGCACCCATGGCCTTATCCTCGCCCCCCAGGAACTTGCTCCAGGCGTCTTGCTGCTGGGCGATCACGATGTCGACAATTGTTTCGAGCGCCGATGTGTCGAGTGCTTCGAAACCTTTGTCGGCGGCGATGGCCGCTGCGTCACCGCCGCCGCTTGCGACGATCTCGGAGAGAATTGTTTTGGCCTGAGTTGAAGTTATTTTTGCAGCGCGTTCAAGTCTTGTGAGTTCTGCCAAGTCGCTTGCCGGCACCGTTGGCGCGGCGCCCTCTTCGGCGAAGGCCTGTTGCACGTAAGTCAACGCGCGGGAAACATCACCTCCGCTTTGCTCGACGGATAAAACATAATCGTCCTGACCGCGTTCGACAACCACGTAGATGGCTTCGCTTTCTTTATCGACGCCCGCAGCCGTTGCCAGTCGAGCGCGGCGGGCGGCTGGCAGCATCGGCAGCGCGGCGCGCACGGCATCGATCCAATCTTGGCTCGGGTCGAGCACGACTAGGTCGGGCTCCAAAAAATACCTATAGTCGTCTGCATCTTCCTTTGTGCGCAAGGTGTGCGTGCGACCCTCGGCATCGTCCCAGTGGCGCGTCTCTTGGCGGATAGCTCCACCGCTTTCAAGCAAATCAACTTGGCGGCGGGCCTCGTATTCGATTGCCTTGCCGACCGCGCGAATCGAGTTGACGTTTTTGATTTCGCAACGGGTGCCGAACGGCTGATGCGGCTTGTGCACAGAGACGTTGACGTCGACGCGCATCGACCCCTCCTCCATCTTGGCGTCGCTGGCCCCGACACACAGCAAGATCGAGCGCAACTCGGCGACATATTGGCGGGCCTGATCGGAGGTGCGAATGTCTGGTCGCGAGACGATTTCGACGAGAGGTACGCCCGCGCGGTTGAAGTCGACGAGCGAATAATCGCTGCCATGAATGCGGCCGCTGGTGCCGCCGAAGTGAGTCGACTTGCCGGTGTCTTCTTCGAGGTGCGCGCGTTCGACGCCGATACGCACGTCGCCAGGCAACATCAGGTAGCCGTCGACATTTAGCGGCTGGTCGTACTGCGTAATTTGATAAGCCTTCGAGAGGTCGGGATAAAAATAGTTTTTGCGGTGAAATGTTGAAGCTTGCACCGTGCAGTTGAGCGCCAGACCGAGTCGCATCGCCAGTTCAACTGCGTGCTTGTTGAGCACGGGCAACGCGCCGGGCAAGCCGAGCGTTACCGGGTCGATATTGGTGTTGGGCTCGTCTCCGAAACGGTTGGGGCTCGCCGAAAACAACTTTGTCTTCGTATCTAGCTCGACATGCACCTCGAGACCGATCACCATCTGCCAACCGTATGGCAATTCGGATGCGTGAGTTGGCGCAGAAGATGCGTTACTCACGAGGCTCGCTCGAGTTCTGCGGCGACGCGAAACATCGGCACTTCGCCGAGGCTTGGCGCAAGAATTTGCACGCCGACTGGCAGCGAATGGGCGCCGGTACCGAACGGCACGCTAATGGCGGCGTGGCCCGCGAGATTGGTCGGAATAGTGAAGACGTCGCACAAGTACATCGTCAGAGGATCGTTTGACTTTGTGCCAAATGGGAATGCGACGGTCGGCGAGGTCGGCATCAAGATCACGTCGCACGACGCATACGCCTTGCCGAAATCGTCGGCGATGAGGCGGCGAACCTTGAGGGCCTTGCCGTAATAGGCGTCGTAATAGCCGGCAGACAATGCGTAAGTGCCCAACATGATGCGCCGCTTAACTTCGTCGCCGAAACCCGCCGAGCGCGTAGCACCGTACATTGCGTTGATGTCGGCGGCATCTACTCGGTTGCCGTATCGCACACCGTCGTAACGCGCAAGGTTGCTGCTGGCCTCAGCCGGCGCAATCAGGTAATACGCGGTGAGACCAAACTCAATTGACGGGAGCGCGACATTAACAATCGTCGCCCCGGCACTTTTGAGCGCGGCGAACGCGGCGTCGAGCCGAGCGAGAACTTCTGGTTCACAACCCTTGGGCATGTCGGTGACGCGGCCGATGCGCATTCCCTTGACGCCCTGCGTAAGCGATGCTTGCAGTTGCGGCGCGGGTTGCGGTATCGATGTTGAGTCGAGCGGATCATGACCGGCGATCACTTCGAGAAGTAGTGCGGCATCGGCAACGTTGTGGCTGAACGGTCCGATCTGATCGAGGCTGCTAGCAAATGCGACTAGACCCTGGCGACTGACGACGCCATATGTTGGCTTGACGCCGACGACACCGCAAAGTGCGGCTGGCTGACGAATACTGCCGCCGGTGTCGCTGCCGAGACTGGCGGCGGCGAAACCTGCGGCGACCGCGGCCGCGCTGCCGCCGCTTGAACCGCCGGGCACCCGCGAGGTGTCGAGCGGGTTACGAGTTGGGCCGAAGGCCGAGTTCTCTGTGCTCGAGCCCATCGCGAACTCATCCAAGTTTGTTTTACCGACGATCACCGCTCCCGCTTGGCGCAAGCGCGTGACTACCGTGGCGTCATACGGCGGCTTCCAGCCTTCGAGAATCTTCGACGAGCATGTTGTTGGCACTCCACGTGTGCACATGTTGTCTTTGAGCGCAATTGGCACGCCAGCGAGCGGGCCACAATCTTTGCCCGCGGCGATGTCGGAGTCAACGCGGGCGGCGGTGTTTCGTGCCGAATCTTGCAGCACCAAGTTGAAGGCGTGTATCTCGCCCTCGCGCTGGTCGATTCGGGCGAGGTGCTGCTCTAAGACCGCTGCCGCCGTGGTCGCTCCGCTGCGAATGTCAGCAGCGAGTCGAACGACAGATGCGAACGATTCGGCCATAGTTCTTAGGCGTCGAATCCGATAGTTGGGGGCACGCGGAAGCGGCCGTCCTCGGCGGCTGGCGCGCTGTCGAGAACTTCTTGGCGGTCTAGCGATGGGGCAACAACATCTTCGCGCAAGACGTTCTTGAGTGGGAAGGGCTGCGGCATCGGCGAGACGCGCGAGAGATCTAGTTGATCGATGTCGTGAAAGTGCTCGAGCATGCCAGACAGCTGCTCGGCGGCGCGGACCAAATCTTCTGGGGTCAGGTTTAGTCTCGCTAAACGCGCCACCTTAGCCACTACCTCTGGGGTGATCTGGACTTTCGGATCGCTGGCCACGACCCATAATCCTATTGGCTGTGCAGGTGAACGAGCACGGCGGTCTCGGGATGTAACACGGGCGGTCGAATTCCGATCACAGCCAACTGTTCACCCGTCAATCGAATCGGAGTTGATAGCCACGACGCCTGAGTGCGCGCAGCACCCAACACACCGCCCGGTATCGGCACGCACTCGACTACATAAATCTGACCCGCCTGCAATCCGGGAATTCTCCACATCTCGGGCACAAGATTCGTTGCAGTACGTAGTTGCGCGTAACAAAGGAGGGCTTCGGTTCGATCGATCGAGTAAACGCCGTGAGCTAGAGCGGCATCGCTAGCAAGATCGAATCTCACCGTCTCGCCGACGTGCAGCAGGGGCCGAAACTTTTTGTGCACCGCAATGATCTCAGCCAGCTGCTCGCGCTCAAAGCTGGTCGCCTTCAAAATGTTCCACTCGACCCCGAGGTGACCGAACAAGGCCGTGATGCCGCGAAAACCGATTTCGTGCCTGCGGCCGGTGGTGTGAGACCGGGCGGGGCCGATGTGGGCGCCCATCACCTCGGCAGGGATAAACATTGAAGCGCCGCGCTGAATTGTTTGGCGCTCGAGCGGGTCGTTGCAATCGCTCGTCCAGACGCGCTCGGTGCGGCGCAAAATCTCGTGGTCGACGCGCCCGCCACCCGACGCGCAACTTTCGAATTCAACGCTCGGATGCTTGGCTCGCAACGCGTCGATCATTTTGTACACGGCGAGCGTCTGGGCGTGCGTGCCGGCCGCACCGCCTATTGCGGTGCCGTGAACGTGATTGCGATTCATGTCCCACTTGACATACGAAATCTCGTGATCGCCTAAGAGCGCATCTAATTGCCCAAAGACATGCGCGTAGGCTGCGGGATTGGCAAGATTTAGCACCAGCTGATTGCGCCCGAGAACAGGCTCGTAGCCGGGCTCCACGAGCGCCCACTCGGGGTGACTGCGAAACAGATCGCTATCTGGGTTGACCATCTCTGGCTCCACCCAAATTCCGAACTCCATTTCGAGATTGCGAACATGGGCGATGAGCGGTCCGAGCCCGTCTGGGTAAACATCGGCCGCAACGACCCAGTCGCCAAGCCCGCGCTTGTCATCGCGGCGCGATCCGAACCACCCGTCGTCGAGAACAAATCGTTCAACGCCAACGCTGCTCGCCGCATCGGCGAGATCCTTAAGTCGCTCAATATCGTGATCGAAATACACCGCCTCCCAAGTATTCAACAACACCGCCCGCGGACTCGATGCCGACCCCGCTCGACGGAGCGAGCGCACATGGCGATGAAAGCCCCATGACGCCGGGGTAATCCCTTCGTTAGACCACACGCCAATGACTTCGGGTGTCGAATACGACTCCCCTGGCGCGAGGCAGATTTCGCCCGGGTGCAGCAATTCGCCAAGTTGGATATAGCGGCGACCGTCGGACAAAATTTCGGCCAGGAGAACATGATTGCCGCTCCACGCCAGATGCGCGCCCCAGACTTCTCCTTGCCATTCGCCGGCGCCGCGTTCTAGAGCCCAAATAATTGGCGGGTGTTCGTGCGACGTGCGACCCGAGCGATTCTCAGAAGTGAATGCGCCAACTCCCCATGGCTTGCGATCGATTTGAAATTCCTTCGCCCACCGACCCGAGTATGTAATTAATTCGGTGGCCGAAGACGAGAGCGGCAGCGTGATTGACAATCCCGTTAGTAAGTATCGGGTGGCACCAGTGTTCGTGAGTGTGGCTCGCGCCAGCAACGCGCCAGTCTCGCCGAGCGACAAAACAGTAACCAGCCGTAACTCGGCGACACGGTCTACTGCTGTCGTCGTAACCTGCGTCGGCGTCGCTTCTAACGAATCGAAACTAAATCGCGGCGCCCAGTGCCTGCCACCTGGGCGATGTCCTCCGATGCCGGGGCGCGCGGCGCTTCCGTCACCGTGACATGGCACAAGCGCTAGCGGCGCCTCGGAGTCGAGCGAACCGTAGACACTCGGACGAATGTATGCGGACTCGAACGCTGCCAACTCGCGTGTCGATACGTCACCTAGTTGCACACCCCAGTGCGCGATGCAAGATACACCCGACGAGACATCGACAACGACGCTGCAACCACCCGCACCGATGTGAACGAATTGAGGCATGGCAATAGTTCTAGCGTCAGTCGGACCGAAATGTGAGAAAGTGGACTATGACTTCGGCACCAGATAGTCCCCGCACCGACAAGACCACTGGCACTGTCGTGCACCTTGTCGGCTCGCGCCAGACTCGCCCGAACCTGCCCAACACTGACTGCCCGTTTTGCGTTGGCGGATTGGAAGCGCCGCAAGATTACAGCGTGCGGTGGTTTACAAACCGCTGGCCCGCGATGCCCGACAACCGCTGCGAGGTGGTGTTGTACTCGCCCAATCATGATGCATCGCTGGCGAGCGTCGGCGCGGGTGGAGTGCGCAAATTAATCGATCTGTGGGCCGAGCGAACGCAGGCTCTTGGTGCGCGCCAAGATGTTGCCAGCGTCTTGATATTTGAAAACCGCGGGCGCGAAGTTGGGGCGACGATCGATCACCCGCACGGGCAGATCTACGCGTTTGATCATGTGCCGATGCGATCGCGGCAGCGGCTCGAGAATAATTGGGCGCCAGACTCATCACCCGAGCGACTAGTAGTCGAACTAAATGGCTGGGTAGCCTATGTGCCACTTGCCCCGGTTTTCTCGCTGTCGCTCGAGATCGCGCCGTTGCACCGAATCGCCAACCTCGCGAGCGCGTCGCCGCAAGATCGAAACACAATGGCCGCCTTGCTTATCGATGTGCTCGGGCGCATCGACGAACTTCACGGCACCAAGGTGCCATACATGATGTGGATCAATCAGCAACCGACTAATCAAGAGTTTGCCGACGCGTGGATGAACATCGAGATCGTCTCGCCGTGGCGGGCGCCGAACGTGGCGCGATATATCGCCGCGGCCGAGGTCGGCAGCGGCGAGTACTTCAACCCGGTGATTCCGGAAGAGCTGTCTCGATCTCTGCGGGCGCTTCGGGCTCTCCGCGCATAGCGAAAATTACCGCGATCGAAACTAAGAACACGACCAGCGCAACCCACTGATTGAGGCGCAGGCCGCCGATGTGGTGGGCCTGATCGACGCGCAGACCCTCAATAAAAAACCTAAACGCCGTGTACCCCGCCGTGTACACGGCGAACAACCTGCCGTCGCGCATCGGCACCCGCTTGTCGAGCGCGAGCAAGAAGATGAATAGCAGCGCACACGCCAAGGACTCGTACAAAAAAGTGGGATGAAAGGTCGTGCCTGACTTGTAACCCGCCGAGATCGCAGACGAATCTGAAACGCGTAACGCCCACGGCAGGGTCGTCGGCTGACCGAACAATTCTTGGTTAAACCAGTTGCCCCAGCGGCCGATGCTTTGCGCCAGTGGCAATGCAGGCGTGATGCAGGTCAAAGTAGCCGCAATAGGCAAGCCGCGGCGACGCGCGACGAAAACGCCAGACACAACTCCAAAAAGGATGCCGCCCCAAATGCCCAGCCCGCCTTGCCAAATCTTGACGATGGCGAACTTGTCGTTACTGAATCTCGACCAATCTGTAATCACGTGGTATAAACGAGCGCCGACGATACCGATCGGCACAGTTATCATCGCGAGTGAACTCATGTCTTCGCGGGTGCCGATGCCGCGCTTTTCGACGCGCCGACCAGACAGCCACACCGCCGCGATCACCCCGATCGCGATCATCATGCCGTAGGCGTTGAGCCGCAACGGGCCGAGATTCAGCGTGCCGGTTGAGGGGCTAGGGATGCTCATCGCAGAAGAACCTTACGCGCAAACTCCAATGTCTTTTCGAACACGATCTGCTTTTCAAAGTCCTGCGTGGCGACGTGATAGCTGCGCTCGAGCATCACGCGCTCGATCGGACCACCGTAATTGGCGACAAGATAGTCGCTCTGCTCGGGCGCGACAACGTGGTCTTGTACAGAGTTGATCAGCAGCATCGGAACCTTGGTCTGCGAATATTTCTTGGCGTTCTCGGCCATGCCGTCGACAAAAAGTGACATTAAGGCTCGCGTCGGCGTCGCGTCATAGGAGGCTTCGTTGGCGCTCGGGTCGGCGATGTCGCTACCGATCGACGGCAGCGTCTCGGCGCCCGAATCGATCATTGCCTGCAAGCCCGCGATCACCTCTGATGGCATCGGCTGGGCAGTGGGGTTGATGCACACGATGCCGCTGAGGTCCGGGTGATTTGCGGCCATCCACAGCGTCAATCCGCCGCCCATCGAAAGCCCGACCACAACAATTTTCTCGACTCGCTCGCGCAATTTTTGATACGCGGCCTCGGTGTCGCTCGACCAGTCGCTCCAGCGCGTCGGAATCATTTCTTCAACGGTTGTGCCGTGGCCGGCGAGCCGCGGCAACTCGACTTCGAACCCGGCATCGGCGCATTTGACCGCCAGTTCGCGCATCGAGCCAGGGTTGCCGGTGAACCCGTGAACAACTAATACGCCAGCGGTGCCTAAGCCGAACTGCGACCAAGCATTCGCACCTGGCATGACTGTGGCTGGCATCGCGAACCTCTGCTTAATTAAAAATACGGTAATTCAAGCATAATCCATTGGCGTAACCTTCCCCCTATCGCAAAACGCAGTCTAGATTTCTCGGCAGTTACTGCCCTCGCCCCAGTGATCGCCCTATTACCTGTTTGGCTGTTAGCCACCGCGCTGTTATGGCTTCCATTTAAAATCTATGGCGACGTCAGCTTCATATTCTTCGCGGTGATGCTCATGCTGCTCGGCGTCGTGTTGTTTTCGCGGCCAGTTCAACGGCTCGTGTTCGCGCGACTCATGGGTGCACGCTCGCCTTCGCCGCGTGAAGAACAGCGCCTGCAACCGGCATGGCGCGACGTCGCCCAGGCCAATCATTTTTCGCAGCAACGTTTCGTACTCGTCGTCGCCGACGGCAATGACATCAACGCTTTCGCTTGCGGTGGCCACCTGCTCGTCGTGTCGTCGTTCGCGATCGAAAACCTCAACGGCGAGCAATTGTCGGGCGTGCTCGCACACGAACTAAGCCACCACATGGGTGGCCACACTGTGGCGCTGACAGTTGCCCAGTGGATGAGCCTGCCAGTGATCGCGTTCGCGCGCATCGGTTTCTTTTTGCAAAAAATCGCTCAGGCCGCGGTCGAAACTTTCGCCAAGAACTATCCGAGGGCACAAATATTCGGCAGGATCATTGCCGAGCTGTTGCGCGCCATGGCGTGGATCTTTCAGGCCGGCTTAATCGCCGCGCAGAAGTCTTCAAACTTCGTTGGTCGCGCATCCGAATACCGTGCCGACGCCCGCGCGCTCGAGATGGGTTTTGGTCGCGAGTTATTGAGTGCGCTGAAGCAGGTCGTCAACGACACCACCGCCGCACAAGTTGACTCTGATTCTTTGGTCTTTTCGTCACACCCGCCCGCGCGCACGCGAGTGGCGCGCCTCGAGGCGATGTTGCGACCAGAGTCAACGACAAAACGCGAACTACGTCGGCAGCGGGCGCAACGCGGACGATAGCGTTGTTGCGGTATGCGCACCGATTACGCCATTGATGCTCGCCAACTAGTTCGCAAATTCGGTGACAAGGCCGCGGTCGACGGCGTCAACATCAGCGTTAGCACGGGCGAGATCTACGGGTTCTTGGGCCCCAACGGCGCGGGAAAGTCAACTACGTTGCGAATTCTTACCACACTGCTTTCGCCTACCGCAGGCTCGGCAACCGTCGCCGGTTTCGACATCGCCACGCAAGCCGACGAAGTACGACTACGCATCGGCGTGGCGCTGCAAGATGCGGCGCTCGACCCCAAGCAAAGTGGGCGCGAACTTTTAGACATGCAGGGACGCCTATACGGCTTGAGCGCGCGCGAGCGCAAGGATCGCATCAGCTACCTCTTAGACATTGTCAACATCGGCGACGCCATCGACGACCGCATCAAAACATATTCGGGCGGCATGAAACGCAGGCTCGACCTCGCCGCCGCGCTTGTGCACCAACCAGAAGTTTTATTCTTAGACGAACCGACCACTGGTCTCGACCCAGTGAGTCGCGCAACCGTGTGGGACGAGGTTCGTTACCTGAATGAAAAACTCGAGATGACGATTATGCTCACGACGCAGTACCTCGAAGAGGCCGATGCCCTCGCCCACCGAGTCGGAATCATTGCTAAGGGCAAGCTCGTTGCCGAGGGCACACCGACAGAACTGAAGCGCTCGATCGGCTCAGATGTGATCATCGCCCGCGTGCCCCTAGCCGACATTGTCCGCGTAACGGCGGCGCTTGGCAGCGTTTCGCAGATTGATCACATCGAGATTCGTCACGACGAGGCGATTATCTCGGTTGCCAACGGCGCCGCAAGTATCAGCCCCGTAGCAGTGGCATTGTCTGGCGCCAACATCACGGTCAGCGACCTCACTTTGCGGACGCCAACGCTGGACGATGTTTTCTTGCAGACAACGGGCGAGCGCATGCAAGACCGCGAGGAGGTGGCGACGTCGTGACGAGCAACTCAACTTCTATCGACACAGCTGCGGGCAACACGACCGCAACTGGTCAAGTGCGCGTACATGCGCGCCGTGCTGGTTTCTTACACGACCTCGCCACCGTGGCGTTGCGCGCCGTGCGCCTGACGTTGCGTGACACCGAGGCCGTCGGGCCGGCACTAATCATCCCGATATTTTTTTTGATCGTAAACATCGGCTCGTTGCAATCGTTCGTCGAGGGCAACTCGGCTCCTGGTTTCGACTTCAAGGGTTTTCAGTTGCCAGTTGCAGTAATTTTCGCGGTCACCGGCGTTTCGCGCGCGGGGTCGCTCGTGATCGACATTCAAGACGGCTACCTTGACAGGCTGCTGCTGACGCCCGTGCACCGCGCCACCTTGTTGCTCGGACTAATGGTCGCCGACTTGATGCTCGTGATTGTACTGTCGCTGCCCGTCGTAATCATCGGCTCGGTGATCGGCGTACACTTCGCGACCGGCATTTTGGGCATGATCGCTTTCGTTCTAATCGCCGGCATGTGGGGCCTTGCGTTCACGGGCTTCCCTTATGCGATCGCGCTCAAGACGGGCAACCCAACGGCGGTCAACAACGCGTTTCTGATCTTCTTCCCGTTTGCGTTTCTGACGACGGCGTACGTGCCACAAAGTGCACTTACGGGCTGGCTTGCCAGTGTCGCCGACTACAACCCGACGACATATGTGCTCGCCGCAATGCGTAGTTTTGTGATGACGGGCTGGAATTTGACAACGCTCGTCCAAGGCCTCCTAGCTGTCGGCTTCATCGGCGCCATCTCGTTCAGCCTCGCCTTCGCGGCGTTGCGCGGTCGCGTCAAGCGCAGCTGATGTCACATCGAATGTCTCAAATCGCGTCGGTGCAGGATCCGTTTCTCGCCGCCGCTGCCGGTCGGCGCGCCAAACACACACCTGTGTGGTTCATGCGTCAGGCGGGCCGCAGTTTGCCCGAGTATCGCGCGGTTCGGGGCGAGGGCAGCATTCTCGACGCGATCAAGCATCCACAACTGGCCGCCGACATCACACTGCAACCCGTGCGGCGCTATGGCGTCGACGCCGCGGTGCTGTATAGCGACATCGTCGTGCCGGCGCACGCCGTCGGTTTTGGCATTGATGTCACGCCAGGCACCGGTCCCGTCGCCGAACATCCATTTCGAAATGCCAGCGACATTAAACGACTGCGCGAGTTTGAACCTCAGCAAGACACGCCGTATGTGATCGAAACCGTACGTCTCGTAACCGCGCAATTAAGTGTGCCGTTGCTGGCGTTCGCGGGCGCGCCGTTCACCGTCGGCAGTTACCTGATCGAGGGTCGCCCGAGTCGTGACTACATATATACGAAGGAATTGCTCTCCACCGACGGCGCCACCTGGAACGCCCTGATGCAGCGCCTTTCCCAACACGCGGTGGCTTCTATCCGTAGTCAACTCGACGCCGGCGCCAGGGCGTTTCAGTTATTTGATTCGTGGGCCGGAGCTCTAACAATAAGCGAATATCGCACGCACGTGTTGCCGTATTCGCGCCTCGTGTTTGATGAATTGCGCGGCTCGCACCCGGGCGCGCCTGGAATTCATTTTGGAGTCGGATGCGATCACCTGCTCGAAGCGATGTTCGAGGCCG
>JAYTUM010000271.1:0-3903 GCA_043744575.1 Acidimicrobiales bacterium
ATGCAGTAACTGCAGGTGTTGTCGCAACCGATCTGAATCGTGACCCAGGCGTTAAACGAAGTCTGGCGTTTGACCGGCAGCGCACTAGGAAAGAGCGCATAGTCGTCGATCACAGCTTCGTCAAAGATCTCTGTAATCGGCCCAACCTTGCGAGAATGGGCCAGTAATTCGGCAGCGCGATGCACATTGTGAGTGCCCAATACAACGTCGACATAAGGCGCTCGCTCGCGCACGATGTCTTTGTCCTTCTGGGCTAGGCAACCGGCGACCACGATCTGGCGCTCGGGGTCTGCGTCCTTCCACTTCTTGAGCGTGCCGAGCGTGCCGTACAACTTTTCGTCGGCATGTTCGCGAATGCAACAAGTGTTGATGACAACGACACTGGCCTCGTCTTCGACGGTTGTCGGCTCGAGACCGTCGGTCTCTAACAGCCCGGCGATGCGCTCAGAATCGTGCGCATTCATCTGACACCCGAAGGTGCGCACGATGTATTTGCCAGTCACAGAACTATAAGTTTACCGCCACAAAAGTTGGCAGCCCTGTCGGTGAGTGCGTAGGGCACACCCACCGACAGGAGTCTTTGCGAACCAGCGCAACTTGCAAGCGCCAGTCGAATAAAGCGAACTGACTAGTCGAGCTCGATTGGCTCGTCGTCTTTTTCGCTGAACACTGGCTCGGCTGCGCCGGCACCCACACCTGATTGCAGGCGCACGCGATCGGCCATCTGGACCATAATCTCTGGGTTTTCGTTGAGGAAAGTCTTAGCGTTCTCGCGACCCTGACCAAGTTGCTCGCCTTCGTATGTGAACCAGGCGCCGGACTTCTTGGCGATGCCCATCTCGACGGCCATGTCGAGTACCGCGCCTTCGCGGCTGATGCCCTTGCCGTACATGATGTCAAACTCGGCTTGACGAAATGGTGGCGCGACCTTGTTCTTGACGACCTTGACGCGGGTGCGTGAACCCACGACCTCCATGCCGTCTTTGATCGACTCGATGCGGCGAATGTCAAGGCGCACCGATGAATAAAATTTGAGCGCACGACCACCTGTGGTTGTTTCGGGCGAGCCGAACATGACGCCGATCTTCTCGCGCAATTGGTTGATGAAGATCAACACGGTGTCTGACCTGCTCAGGCCAGCGGTGAGTTTGCGCAACGCCTGGCTCATGAGGCGGGCCTGCAAACCCATGTGGCTGTCGCCCATTTCGCCTTCGATTTCGGCGCGCGGCGTGAGCGCGGCGACCGAGTCGACGACGATTACATCGAGCGAACCGGAGCGCACCAGCATGTCTACGATTTCGAGGGCTTGCTCGCCCGTGTCTGGCTGCGAGATCAGCAGGTTGTCGATATCGACACCGATGGCCGCGGCGTAGGCGGGATCCATTGCGTGTTCGGCGTCGACGTAGGCGCAGATGCCGCCGTTGCGTTGGGCTTCGGCCACCACGTGCATTGCCAGAGTTGATTTACCCGACGATTCGGGACCGAAGATCTCTACTACGCGACCGCGTGGCAGACCGCCAACGCCGAGCGCGATATCAAGCGGCAACGCCCCGGTGGGAATGCTCGCGATTGTCATTGACTTCTTTTCGCCCATGCGCATGATCGAACCCTTACCGAACTGCTTGTCGATCTGGCTGAGGGCAACTTCGAGGGCCTTGTTGCGCTCAATAATATTCTCGGAATTATTCTTGACGTTGCTCTTGCTGTTTTCTTTGTCGATGTGCTTTGCCATGATTTTGCCTTTCGCCTTGGTAGTTCTTGATCGGTTGTTTTAGAAGTTGGCAACTTAGAAACTGGGTGTTGCACGATTGTTTGCTAACGCCCCTGAACCATACCCCCGAACAGGTGTTCGGTCAAGCATCCTCCAGCCCAAGCCCAGCAAGGCCTTGGTTCTTCTGTCCTTAGGATGACAGCGCCTAAGTCAATCAGAATCGATAGGTAGAATTTGAGTGTGGTTATAAAAACACTTGACGTTTCATCATTCAAGCAAGCCGACCAGGATGACCGCGCCTACTGGTGGACGCAATCTCGCGTCGCTCGACTCTCCCATGCCTTGTTGCTCAGAAAGATGAACTATGGAACAGATCGAGTTTCCTCAAGACTTCAGCGAGTTCTTGAGATTACTCAACGACCACAGCGTTGAGTATCTCCTCGTAGGCGGATTCGCCGTTGCAATTCATGGCTATCCACGCGCCACGTCGGATATGAATGTTTGGGTATCGCGGAGCATCACCAATGCCGAAAAAATTGTTGACTGCCTCCGTGTATTTGGTTTTGACTTGCCCGAACTTGATGTCGCCGTATTTTTGAAAGAGAATCAAGTAATTCGAATGGGAAACGCACCAGTGCGAATTGACATCCTCACGGACATTGATGGCGTAGTTTTCTCCGAGTGCGTACAAAGATCTGTAACCGAAATAATCGGTGGACAGCAAGTTCCTGTTATTTCTCTCAACGATCTAAAGGTGAATAAGCGTGCCAGCGGTCGCCACAAAGACATCGCCGATCTCGACTATCTCCCCTAAATCGAAATGTCTTGTGCCGTGCCCAGAGTAAATGTGCAGTGATAGTTTGATGCAACGTTCGAAGAATGGTTTTAAAACTATGAACCGCGCCGGGTTTTATTCAGGCTCGTAGGCTGATTTTTCGGCCCGCCAGATTGAATGTTACTGATCGTGGTACGCCGCATCAAACCCGACTGGCGAGTTAGAGAGCGTCGTACACCGGCTCGAATCGAACTTCTGGCTTAAGGGTAATTACAGACATGGCCATCTTTCCGTCTGAATTTTTCTCCAAGAGCCCCGTAGCCGTATCGAAGTATCGGTTGACACAGAATTTTCGCTTTGCCGCTATGGCGAGAAACCACAGCATGTGGCAACTCGATAGAGAAGAAACGAAGGCTTCCTCTGGGTCGAGTGCGGATGCATCTGACATTGGAAGAGGTACGACGTGCGGAGACGAAGAACTTCTGCAAAGTACAAAGACATGATTGCCTCCAGTCGGTTCAATCAACAATAATCGATCAGTCGCGGCCGAGCTACGCTGACGGTGATCCAGAGAAGATGCGGGGAGCAATGACAATGGCGACGCGCGTACATCATCCAGTTTTTGCCCGCATGTATCAGCGCATGAGCACTTCGATGGAAGCCGCTGGCGTGGCCGAACACCGTCAGAGATTGCTCGCTGGGCTAGTCGGGCGCGTGGTTGAGGTCGGCGCCGGTAATGGGCTCAACTTTTCGCACTATCCCGACACGGTCAAAGAAGTGCTCGCGGTCGAACCAGAGTCGTATCTTCGCGCTCGGGCAGAGCTAGCGGCGCGAAACGCGCCGATATTGGTGCGCGTTGTCGACGGCGACGCCGAACATCTGCCGTTTGAGGATGGGTCGGTTGACGCCGCTGTGACCTCGCTGGTGTTATGTTCCGTCGCCGATCAGGCGATTGCACTTAGCGAGATTTTGCGGGTCTTGCGCCCGGGCGGCGAGCTGCGATTCTACGAACATGTACTCGCAAGCAGCGCACGATTGGCGTATTTCCAGCGTCTTATAGATCCGATTTGGAAACGATTTGCCGGCGGCTGCAGGCTCACGCGTAACACACACGCCGGCATCGAGGCGGCAGGTTTCATTTTTGACGAGTACGAACAGTTTCTTTTCCAACCATGCCTACCGGCGAAACTTGCGGCGCCCCACATTCTCGGGCGCGCGCACAAGCCATAATCGCGATTTCACATAGATGCGATTGCTTCGAACTCGCGTCGGCTTGGCGTGTCTGGTTTTCGCTCCAGATCGGGGTCGGTTTTCAAGTACTGCGCCGATTCTCGATGCGCGACATTGTCGAGATATCGCTTATTGGATCACTTACAGCCATCCATGGCGCGGTTGTCGGCACCGCTTTTAGGAACCT
>JAYTUM010000272.1:0-3878 GCA_043744575.1 Acidimicrobiales bacterium
GGGAAGTCGTAACTATTGAACTCTTGGCGCAACCGTTCGTGCCGCCGCCATACCCATACGATCGCCTCGATGCGTTCAAGTTGCTGGCTGCCAAGCACGACGGCGGGTTAATCGACCTATCAATAGGTGACCCGTGCGACCCGCCAACGGCTGCCGTGATTGCCGCGCTGAGCGGTTCAAATGCCGAGCGCGGATATCCACCAAGCATCGGCTCCGAGCCGCTGCGGTCTGCCGCTCGGGATTGGATGCAGCGCAAGTTCAATATCGACATTCCCCTCGCGCAGATTGCGGCCTGCGTTGGCAGCAAGGAGTTCGTCGTAACGACGCCGCAGTGGATGAAAATGCGCGACCCGTCGCGCGACACGGTGTTGTACCCCGCAGTGAGTTATCCGTCGTACGCGATGGGCGCGGTGTTGTCAGGCTGTCGCGGAGTGGCTGTACCGATGACGTCCGCAGGCGGTTTAGACCTCGCGGCGATCAGCGACGACGATGCCAAACGCGCTCTCATGATTTGGATGAACACGCCAAGTAATCCAACCGGAGATCTCGACGACATTTCGGCCGTCGTCGCGTGGGGCCGTGCCAATGCGGTTCCCGTGTTCAGCGATGAGTGCTACGTCGAGTTCACCTGGCGAGGCGCACCATCAAGCGTGTTGCAGCATGGCACTTCGGGCGTAGTTGCGCTGCACTCCTTGTCTAAGCGCTCAAACTTGGCCGGTCTGCGCGTAGCGTTTTACGCTGGCGACGCCGAAATAGTGCAGTATTTGAAAGAGGTTCGCAAGCACGTCGGCATGATGGTGCCGGGACCGGCACAGGCCGCCGGAGTTGTCGCTCTCAACGATGACACTGCAGTGCGTGGGCAGGCAGAGATATATATGCGCAGATTGCAACGAGCCGCGACGGTGTTATCTAAGTGGTCGGGAATCGAAATCTCGCTGCCCAATGGTGGCTTCTACTTGTGGTTCGACGCCGTCGACGGCTGGGCATTTGCCGAGCGCTTGGCAATCGCCGGTGGCGCGCTAGTCAGCCCCGGCGATTTTTATGGCGCAGGCGGCGCCAACAATGTGCGCGTCGCTGTCGTGCAACCAGATGCGCGCATCGAATTGATGGCACGACGACTCGGTGTGGCCTGAGCGAACTCGACGCGACCAAACGTCGCCGAAAATTACAATCGTCTTAAGACTGTTACGAGTTTGCCGAACACGGTGACTTCGTCGGCATCCAAGACCATCGGTTTCATCGTCGAGTTGCTAGGCGTCAGCGTAATTTTTGAGCCGCTCTTGCTGAAAGTTTTAATTGTCGCCTCGTCGCCCGGAATGCCGACCACGACGACGTCACCGTTGTTGGCAGTTTTCTGTTGACGACAGACCACGTAGTCGCCGTGCAAAATGCCGGCGTTGATCATTGACTCGCCGCGCACGCGCAACATGAATAGGTCGCCATCGCCCGTGAAATCCATCGGCAAGGGGATTAACTCTTCGACGTTTTCTTGCGCCAAAACGTTCACGCCAGCTGCGACATCGCCGACCAGCGGCACGTGCTTGGTGGGGCGGCGCTCCATAGCCACGCCGCTCGAGCCTTCGTAACGAACCTCGATGGCGCGTGGCTTAGTCGGATCGCGGTGCAGGTAGCCGAGTTTTTGCAAGATCGCCAGGTGGTTGTGCACGGTGGCCGACGAACTTAGGCCCACGGCCTCGCCAATTTCTCGCACCGAGGGCGGATAGCCCCGCTCGCGCTGGTTTTCGACGATGAAGTCGAGGATGCCTTTTTGGCGGTCGGTCAGCTGGTTCGGGGCTTGGGGGCTGACCTCAGGAACGGCTTTTAGGTGTGATTTGGGGGCAGTTCTGGGTGTCGTCATGTCTCTATCGTACGGGTATTTTGCCCCCGAGTCAAACACCTGTTCGTCAAACATTTGTTCGCCGAAATCCATCAACTCCGAACACCTGTTCGCTATAGTTGATGTTGTAGCCATTTAGCAGCGCCAAACCCGTACCCCGTAAGCACTTTATAACCCCGCAAAACAGGAGCCAACATGTCACTAGTAATCAACACAGCCAGCTATCACGCCAATCCCGCCGTCTACCAACACCGCCGTTGGGGCGTTTGCGCCGCGGCTGGCGCCGTCGTGGCCATAGCCGTATTTTCTTTCGTCGGTGCCGTCGGCTCGTCGGCTCACGCCGACCAGTCAGCCCCGGGCCGAGCCATGGCTCCGCGGGTCGTTATCGCCCAACCTGGCGACACACTTTGGGCGATCGCCCGCCGGGTTATCCCCAACGGCAGCATCACCGAGTTGGTTGACCGGTTGGTGCAGATGAACGGCGACACGATCGCCGCGGGTCAAGAGGTTCGCATCCCATAATCGCCAGCGTTTACTCGTTTCACGGCACTATTGACGAATTTTAAAAGGTGTAATGTGTCGGCAGTGCGTTGCCCAAGTTGCCTCTTCGATGACACTAAGGTGATCGACTCACGCGACTCTGAACTTGGCGCGTCAATTCGGCGCAGGCGTAGTTGCACCCAGTGTTCATACCGTTTCACGACCTACGAGCGCCTCGAAGAAATCGTCCTCAACGTAATTAAGCGCAACGGCTCGAAGCAGCCGTTCGATCGCAACAAAATCATTGCCGGCCTACAGGCCGCAGCCAAGGGTCGCCCGGTCGAACCAGAAGCCCTTCTGGCAGTGGCCGAGTTGGTCGAAGACAACCTGCGCCTGATCGGTGGCGATGTTTCTAGCACCCAAGTCGGCCACGAGGTCTTGAACCAATTGCGCCTCGTCGACGAAGTTGCTTACGTGCGCTTTGCCAGCGTCTACAAAAACTTTGACGATGCCGCCGACTTTCGCCGCGAGTTGGCGCTGCTCGAAAAGCGATCGAAAATGAAAGAGCCTTCCGCCTAATTTTTCCTGCTACGGCGTATTTAAAGGTTCTAATTTTTCTTGCGCAGGTAGCGCACGAACAAAAATCCGCCGTCTTCGAGCACGTGCGAGATTTCGTAATTGAGCAACAAATCGGGCGCGCCGCTAGACATCCGTGGGCCGCTACCGCCGACGATTCTGGGGCTGATTGTGATATTGATTTCATCGACCAAATCTGCCTCAAACATTGCGGCATTGAGGGCAGCGCCACCCTCAAGTTGGGCAAACGTTCCGTCGATTTGGCGCATCGCCGATGCCAGGTCGACTGAGCCGCGACCGCTGCGCACGGTTTTGATCTCGGCGCTGGCGATTTTCGCCGTGGCGTCATCGTCGAGTTTGGCATCTTGCGGCATTATTAGAAATCCGCTTCCGCTAGTGAATAGTTTGCTCGTCAGGTCGACGTCTTCGTTGAGGTTGGTCGCACGGGTGACGACGCCCACTGAGAGGCCCGGTTTCGATGGCGGGCCGTAACCTTCGAGTCGCACTGTGGCCGCGCCGACGATGATCACATCTGAGATTTTCCGCAGGCCCACCAGCACGCTCAGGTCGATCGGGCTCGAAAGCGCCTGAGAGTTGCCGTTGACCACGGTTGAACCGTCGATGCTCGCGACCATGCACAATCCGATCCACGGGCGGCCATCGGGGTGGCGCTGGCGGGTGACTCCATAGGCATCGGCGACCGTGGTCGGGGCCGCGGGTTCGGGCAAAATGCGCTTCACCTCACAAATACTAAACGCAATGCAATTCTGGTCGGCCATTTGTGGCACGGTTATGGGATGGAAAATGTTGAGACTGGCGACCGGATTGTTTACCGCACCTGCCCGTTGTGCGAGGCAACTTGCGGGCTCGAGATCACAGTTCGCAAGAATGTCGTGACCAGAATTCGTGGCGATCGCGACGATGTTTTTAGCCACGGTTTTATCTGCCCCAAGGGAAGCACCCTCAAGCAACTGCACGAAGATCC
>JAYTUM010000273.1:0-3834 GCA_043744575.1 Acidimicrobiales bacterium
GGCCGCCCGTTGCCGCACCCGCGAGACGCGTGATCATGCTGCGCAGCACTGCCCGCGCGTTGTCGGCATCATCGCTTTGCAGAGTGTCGGCAGACCAACTCGTGATCGCGTCGTCTAGTTCTAACGCGGCGCGCCCGGCCGCATCTGCGTCGCCGAGTGCGAGTGCCGTGGCGAAGTCGGCGTTCAAGCGATCTGTGGCCTGGCGCAGGTTGCTGTCAAAAACTTGCGGTTCGACGAGCGCACGAGTATCGACGGCATCGGCATCGACATCGGCATCGACATCGGCATCGACGCGACCGGCCGCGACATCCGGCGTTGCCAGGCTCGCCCTCCCGACAGCGCAAGGGTCTCGAAGCCTCTCCAGCGGCAAAACCCGACCGCTCGCAATTTCGGTCGAGGTTCCGCCTACGCGCAGCGTGAGCACACCCTTGCCAACAACGGTTGCGGTCTGCGCGTCAATATCGATCACTACGCCCGTGTGCTCGTCGACGCCGAGGACATAAACGTCGCCCGGCAATTCGCCCTCGAGCATCGCCAATCGCCGCTCGCCCATGTAACAAAACCTCGTGTCGTGGTGACCGCCCTCGGCATTGTTGTAGTGCGGGATCACAGCGGCGTCAATGCCGATCTCCGCCAAGATGTTCAGACCGTTTAGCCAGTGCGGCTCCTCGCCAACCTTGTAGATCTCGTAGACGGGCAGAGTGAAACGGCCAAGGGTCAGCGCGGCCGCCGATGCAAAAGTCACGACTCCGCCGTCGCGAAGCTTCTTGACTAGCAATCCGGCGAGCGGGCTCCCTGCCCATTGTCGCAACGCATACGTCGGGGATCCAGGGCCTGCGAAAATATAGTGCGCGTCGGCCACTAGTTGCAGCCCGCGCTCGACAGCAAGCGCATCGGCCCCAACAATTTGCGTCAGACCGGCGACATCCAAACGCATATTGATGCTGGTCTTGAAGTACTCAACCGCCTTCGTCGCCAACTCTGGCGCGTTTTCTTGAAACCCGTACGGCGTGTCGAGCAGGGTTGCCTTCGCAGGGTTCGGCAACATCCGTGAAATCATTCGATGCGTTGGCACCATCGTCGGCGCGGTCTCGCCCGAGCCCATAATCACGAGAATCCGAGGAAGTTGAGTATTCATGAAAAAAATCCGTCGGTAGTCGCCGCGTGCAATACCGCGGCGAATCGCTTCGGGTGCTGGGCGTGCAGGTCATGATCGGCTGGGCTAAACCACTCGACTCGCGACTCCGGCACCATACTCAGCGCCGCGTCAATTGCCTCGCGCTTGGTGGCGCCGAACACGCCACCGGGGCCATCTGCTGGAATGAACAAAACTGGGACCTTGATGTCCTTATATATACGTGTCGGATTGTGCTCCCATAATCCGCGCAAAACCAGCAGGTGGCGCTCGAGAGTTAGCCACGGCTGCACCGTGCCATCTGGAAGGTGATCGAAATTAGCCATCGCGCCTTCGATGCCGGACTGCGGCCAGTCCGGGTGCGCTCGCAGCATGTAACCGCGAATCTGGTCGGCTGGCGTGCCTGCAATCGGCGGCGGTCGCAACTGCGCCTCGCAATCTTCCCAATTCGCAAAATGCCGCTGCAACTCCAAGAATCCACCGTCGACCGCACACACTCCACTTACGAGCAAACCGTTTTTGTGCGCTAACTCAAGCACGACGTTGCCACCCCACGACTGGCCGACAACAACGGGTCTGACAAATCCGCGGGGCGCAACGATCGTCAGCAGCCGTGCCAGGTCGCCGGCAACAGAGGCGATGTCGTATCCGCCTTCTGGTTTGTCGCTGTGACCATGACCGCGCTGGTCGACAGCCATAACTCGATGCCCGAGTTTCGCGAGTTCTACTGCCGCACCCTGCCACAACAGCGCGTTCGACGCCAAGCCGTGCACGAGCACCATCGGCGCGAGCGTATTTTCGGTCGACTCGCCCCACTCGACGAAACGCAAGCGCACGCCGTTGCCAATATCTATCAGCTCACTGCGATGATGCAACTCGTTCACGCATCTCACACTACGCTCGTTTATCATGCCGTTAAATGTTCTGCTCATAACACTCGACCAGTTTCGAGCCGAATGCCTATCAATAGCTGGCCACAAACTGGTCAAGACTCCGAACCTCGATCGTCTTGCAAATTCCGGGGTGCGATTCGCCAATCACTACAGCCAGTGTGCGCCGTGCTCGCCGGGCCGTGCCAGTTTGTACACGGGCATGTATCAAATGAACCATCGTGTCGTCACCAACGGCACACCGCTCGACCGCCGTTTCGACAACGTCGCGCTGCTCGCCCGCCGCGCCGGCTACAACCCCGTATTATTCGGTTACACCGATCAGTCGGCAGACCCTCGCGACACAGACGGCCCCACCGATTGGAGGCTCTCGCATTACGAGGGCGTGCTGCCGGGTTTCGATTGCCAATTATTTCTGCCAGAACCGCACGAATTATGGATCAATCACTTGCACCTAAATGGCTTCGATGTGCCGATGAACCCACAGATCGCACTGAGCACCGAGCCAATGCGTCCGGCCAAGTTTAGCATCAGCGCGTTTCTCGCCGACCATATGTGCGACTGGCTCGATAAGCAAGACCAACCGTGGTTCGCGCACGCTAGTTTTCTGCGGCCGCACCCCCCGTACGCGGCCGCTGGCAAATGGAGCACAGAGTACGACCCGCAAGATGTCGAGATGCCGATTGAACCGAGCCCGAATAGGCATCCGTTTCACGAGGCGGTGATGCACCTCGATGGATCAAGCGCGCCCGCCGACGATGCGGGCAAACGCGAGATGCGCGCGCAGTATTACGGCATGATCAGCGAGGTCGACTCACAGGTCGGACGCCTGCTCGACAAGATCGACGCCCTTGGCATGTGGGACAACACCATGATCATCGTCACCGCTGACCACGCGGATCAACTCGGCGACCACGGACTGCGCGAAAAACTCGGGTTCTTCGAGCAGAGCTATCACATAGTTGGCATAGTGCGCGACCCCCGCCACCCGCAACAGCACGGTGCCGTAGTCTCGGAGTTCACCGAGAACATCGACATCTTGCCGACACTCGCGGAGGCGCTCGACCAACCCGTGCCGATTCAGTGTGATGGCTTTCCGCTCTCACCTTTTATTCAGGGCAAGCCGCCAAAGTCGTGGCGCGCATCTGCCACATACGAATACGACTGGCGATTCGCGTACATCGGTGACGAGCCCCGCGATTGGCCGTGGGATCGACGCCTTGAGCGCCAAAATGTGACGACGCGTCTCAGCAAGGACACTGCCTATGTGCAGTTCGGCGACGGCAGCTGGCTGGCGTTCGATTTGGCGAAAGACCCAACCTGGCGAACGACCTTTGACGATCCCGCACGGGTGCTGCCGCTAGCCCAAGAGATGTTACTGTGGCGCTCGCAGAATACCGAGCGCACTCTTAGTGGAATGCTGATGCAAGACGGCGGTGTCGGGCAGTGGCCGACCGGAGTTTCGTGGCGCTAACCCGCGTGGCGATGCACTCGTTCGAGATGTGGTTTGCCATCGGTCTTTGCCTAACATAGTGGCGGCGTTTTTGCGCCGTCACCACGTCTTGCGTGAAAGGCCATAAATGCTCGTCAATCTTGCCCGTTTCTGTGTTCGCCGTCGTCGGCTCGTCGTTTTTGGAATATGGATTCCGCTTATCATTGTGATCAGCGCGCTCTCAAGCTTCACCGGATCAAACTTTTCCACAAAATTTTCGTTACCCAAGAGCGAGTCAAGCGAAGTCTTCGAACTGTTGAGCGACAACGCGCCGACCCTCGCGGGATTTACAGGTCAGATTGTCGTCCGCGCCGAGC
>JAYTUM010000274.1:0-3827 GCA_043744575.1 Acidimicrobiales bacterium
GCAATAAACGGGGTCTTCACCACTCGTCCAGTCAAGTCGCTGCCGCGAACATTTACAGCAACTTTCGAGCCAATCTGCACGGATTTTGGTTCTACGAAGGCAAGCGCTATCCCGTGATTAAGGATCGGCGAGAAATTACCGCTCGTCGTCATGCCGACTACGCGCCCATCAACAGAAACCGCGCAGCCTTCGCGCGGAGGACGTCGGCCATCGGTGGCAATGCCAATCAAGACTTTACGAGGGCCGCTCTCCGCCAGCAGCTTTAGTGCATTTCGTCCGCGAAAGGTGCTCTTTTTCCAGGCCACCACCCAACTCAAGCCGGCCTCAATTGGCGAAGTACCTGCGCCGAGTTCGTGACCGTGCAGCGGAAAACCGGCCTCAAGGCGCAGCGTGTCGCGGGCTCCTAAACCAGCGGGGCAAATACCAACATTGATCAAGGATTCGAACAGCATCGTTGCCGATGCCAGCGGCACGGCGATTTCGACGCCATCTTCTCCCGTGTAACCGGTGCCGGCGACGTTGCAATTAGCGCCCAAGATTTCTACTCGCTCGACGCAGTTGTGAGCCACCAAGGATGCTTGCGTGCTCACGGTACTCAGACGCTCCCGAGCCCGCGGTCCTTGAATCGCCAGCACCGCTCGCTCAGCGGTGGTTTCCCGCCCAGAAATTGCTTGGACGACTTCGTCGGTATTGGACGCATTAGGCATCACGTCAAAGACATTGGTATCGATCCACCAAACTATGATGTCGTCGAGTACGGAACCGTCGTCGCCCAAAAAGTGTGTGTACTGCGTGCGCCCAACAGAAATCTTGTCGAGATCGTTCGTAAATGTAGCCTGCAACGCACTCTTGGCATCTTGACCCTCGACGCGCACAGTGCCTAGATGTGAAACATCGAAGACGACCGCGTCGGCCCGACACGCTAAGTGCTCGGCGACCGTGCCGCTCGGGTACGACAGCGGCATTTCCCAACCGCCGAATGGCACCATCTTTGCCCCTAGCACGCGATGCGCGGAATCAAGCGGAGATAGTCGACTTTGCGCTGCCAAATTATCCCTCGACTAGCGCCAGGTACGCCTCGGCATCAAGCAACACCTCACCTATAGGTAGAGACTCAAAATTGATTTCACACAGCCAACCCTCACCGTATGGTTCACGGTTTATCGTGTCCGGAGAGTCTACGAGCAGGGAATTGACCGAGGTGACCTCTCCACTGAGCGGCGCGTAAATTTCGGAAACACTCTTAGTACTTTCGACCTCGCTAAATGATTCGCCTTGGGAAACTCTTGTTCCAACCTCGGGCAGCGACACGAAGACGACGTCGCCGATCGCGTCCTGGGCATAATCGGTGATACCGATCCTTGCCGTCCGGCCAGAGATTCTGACCCATTCGTGATCTTTTGTGTACTTGAGTTCAGGAGGAATGTTCACAACTCAAATCTAATACATTTACGGACGAGCGTGTTTCGCAATCTAGACCGCGTGCGGTGCGGACCTTGACTTACAGCGCAATAGAGCGGGTAACGACTCGCGGCGCGCGAGCGAATTCTAACTGTTCGAGACCTACGATGCTGGCGTCGACCTCTTGCTTGACACCGGCAAGCGGCAGCACATTGAGCACGCCCTGACCGTTACGCATTACGTCGATAAGTTGATCGCCCTGGCACAGCACGACGCTTTGCCCGCTGATCACGATGTGAGCTGCCGCGATCTCGGAATCTACATGATCGCGCAAATAAGTGAAAACCGCGCGAACCGACTCAAGCCTGATGCCGGCATCCAATAGATTCTTCACCACGCGAAGTTCGAGTAGATCTCTGTACTTGTAGGCGCGCCGCGTTCCGCTGCCGGAGGCGTCAGTTATCGACGGCCGAATTAGATCGGTCCGCGCCCAGTAATCAAGCTGTCGATATGTTATGCCAACAATCTGCGCCGCTTTTGTGCCGCTGAATACTTGTTGCATAGTTCTTCAAGGCTAGGGCGTGCGTTGCGCATTAGTCAATGAAAAGTTTACAATTCTAAAAACGTCTCAACTCTGGAAGTCCTCGGGGTTAATGCTGTCAATGAATTGGCGGAAATCGTCGAGAATCTCCTCTTCGTCCGGCGGTTCGAGCACTGCTGCTACCCCCACAGAATCCATCAACTCGTCGGACGCATAGATCGGAGCACCGACCCGCAATGAAATCGCTACCGCATCCGAAGGACGGCACGAGACGACGCAGACTCCGGTCGACAATTCAATGTGCAATTCTGCAAAATAGGTATGTTCTCGCGCTTCGGTGATCACGATCTTGAGCAATTCCGCGCCAAGGTCATTGATTACATTGACGAGAAGGTCATGAGTTAGTGGTCGCTCAGATACGACACCCTCGAGCGCGAACTGAATCGCCGAGGCTTCGGAGTTGCCAATGTAAATCGGCAGAGTTCGGCGCGCCCCATCAACTTCACGCAATACGAGCACAGGAGTTTCTGTCGGGAGTTCAATTTTTACCCCATCGACCTGCATCTCGAGCATGGCTAAATGATACCGCTACCCGCCGTCGGTGAACCTGCGCGATTCGGCGGCAATCAACGCGGCGCGCAGAAGTTCGCCAAGCGCTATCATTTCGCTCAACGCGCTACTCGCTTGCGCGCGTGCCGTTGGGTTGCGCTGTCGCAGCATCGGATTGATGCGTTGCTCGAACAAGCCCATCTCGCGCTCGGCGGAGTGCTTCCAGCCCTTGAGGTGGCGAGCATCAATGCCAAACTCGATGAACTTAGACGCAACTCGCACGATCTCGCGATCGATCGCAGAATACATCTCGATATCGCCTACATTACGAGACTTGACTAACCCTGCCGCGTCTAGCTCCTTAAGAATCTTCGGACTTACGCCGAGGTCATCTAGCAACTCTGCTCGACTGAAGGAAGAAGTATCGTCGACGCGTTTGGACTTTAGTCTTTCGGGAATAGCGGGAATCTTTTTACTAGCAGCCGGATGCGCGGCCAAGTTTGAGACATTTCGAATGCCTCGCGGCGGCGAGTCGTCAGAAGGTCGATCCATGCCGTCGCTGGTGTCGCCTTCCAGTCGTGTTCGAATGACGCGCAGCGGCAAATAGTTCTCGCGCTGTTCGCGAAGAATGAAGCGTAGCCTTTCAATCTCGGTGTCGCTGAACTTTCGATACCCCGAGGCAGTCCGTTCCGGCTCGATAAGGCCCTGGCTTTCCAGAAAGCGGATTTTAGAAATTGTGACATCCGGAAACTCATCGAGCAACAGACCGAGAACCTCGCCTATCGAGAAATGATTCTTATTCATTACGACGAAACGCTGGCACCATCAAAGAACACCATTCGAAATTTGCCAATCTGCAGTTCGTCGCCGTGACTTAGGACCTGTTCGTCGACACGTTGCTGATTAACGTACGTACCGTTCAACGAACCCATGTCGCGAACTACGTACGAATCGGCGATATGGCTCACCTCGGCGTGCCGACGCGAAACGGTTACATCGTCAAGACAGATTTCGCACTCTGGATTTCGACCGATGCTGATGAGGATGCCCAACGCGAAGCGCTCCCCTGTTTGCGCGCCGGACCGAATTACGAGAATCCCCTGGCCGACATGGATGCCACCAATTGTCACTTCGACATTGTCAAAATCACCTGGCGCATCTTGAAGCGGATCAGTTTTGGCCAATGCGATTGTTCGTTCTTCGGGCAGATCCAAAACCTGACCGCAGGCAGAACAAAAACTCGACTTTGGCGGGTTTCGGTGACCGCACGAATTGCAAAAGACGTAACTCACGATCCCCAACGATACCTCAGCGCCGCTACACCCCTAACGCAATC
>JAYTUM010000275.1:0-3810 GCA_043744575.1 Acidimicrobiales bacterium
GACGCCCAAGTAGTCGAGTTGCTCATCGGTGAGTTTGGTCAACACCACGCCGAGCGCGTCGAGGTGCAGCGCCGCGACCTTTTCGTCCAAATGCTTTGGCAGCACATATACGCCGAGCGGATAATTGTTCAAGTTGCCGAACAGCTCCATCTGGGCGATGACCTGATTCGTGAATGAACAACTCATCACGAAGCTCGGGTGACCAGTCGCGCAACCGAGGTTGACCAAGCGGCCCTCTGCGAGCACGATGATCGAGTGACCGTCCGGAAACGACCACAGGTCTGTGCCCGCCTTGAGTTCGTCGCGCACCGCGCCGCTGCGGGCGAGGCCAGCCATGTCGATCTCATTATCGAAGTGGCCGATGTTGCAAACGATCGCATTGTGCTTCATCTTCGACATGTGCTCGATCGTGACGATGTCTGAGTTTCCGGTGGCGGTAACGAAAACGTCGGCGATTGACGCCATCGCTTCGAGAGTGTTGACCTGGTATCCCTCCATCGCCGCCTGCAAGGCGTTGATCGGGTCGATTTCGGTAACAACTACGCGCGCGCCCTGTCCGCGCAGGCTCTGCGCACAACCCTTGCCCACGTCGCCGTAACCGCAGACGACCGCGACCTTGCCCGCCAACATCACGTCGGTGGCTCGGTTGATGGCGTCGATCAACGAGTGGCGACAGCCGTAGAGGTTGTCGAACTTTGATTTGGTGACGCTGTCGTTAACGTTGATTGCCGGAAACAACAACTCGCCATTGGCGGCCATCTTGTAGAGGCGCTTCACGCCCGTCGTGGTTTCTTCGGTGACACCGCGAATGCCCTTGGCCATCGTCGTCCACTTTTGCGGCTGGCTCTTTAGCGAACGTTGCAACAGGCCGAGCACGATCGCGAGTTCTGGATTGGTAGCAGTGGTCGGGTCTGGCACGCTGCCCACCTTTTCGAACTCGACGCCCTTGTGCAGCAACATTGTGGCGTCGCCGCCGTCGTCAAGAATCATGTTCGGACCGTTGCCGTCTGGCCACGTCATCATCTGGTCCGTCGCCCACCAATACTCCTCAAGCGTCTCGCCCTTCCAGGCGAAAACAGGTACTCCATTGGGTTCTTCGATCGTGCCGTGGGGCCCAACCGCTATCGCTGCAGCGGCGTGATCCTGCGTCGAGAAAATATTGCAACTCGCCCAGCGCACCTCGGCGCCGAGTTCGACGAGCGTTTCGATCAACACCGCAGTCTGAATAGTCATATGCAGCGAACCGGAGATGCGCGCGCCCTTAAGCGGCTTGCTTTTGCCAAATTCGGCGCGCAACGCGCGCAGGCCCGGCATCTCGTGCTCTGCTAGGTGGATTTCTTTGCGGCCAAAAGGGGCCATCGAAATATCTGCGACTCGGTAATCGCGGCGCTGGGCAAATGTTGAACTCATGTTTTCTCCTCGTGAAGTCGGTTGTACAACCATCGAGGGCTGGGGCCCACTGGCACCGGTTCAATCAGCCCGCTTGCGGCACTACATCCTAGACGAGAACTAGCTAAAGGTTGGCGCTATGCCTTCGCTATTGATGCGACCCTGCAAGACCGCCGCTTCGGAAGAATCGACAGTGACGGCCTCGTCAATGAGCATTACTGGGATGCCGTCGCGCACAATGTACTTGCGACTAAGGCGCGGGTTGTACAAGAATTCATCTACAGCAAAGTAGTACAGCGCACCCTTGTCTTGGGGGCACGCCAAGATCTCTAGAAGTTGCGCGTCGAGTGCCATTAACGCAGTCTATTGGGGCGATATTCGCCTTGCGGCGGCTCCCTCAACTTGGGCTGGTTAGCGCGGCGCTATACGGAGGTGATCAGCGACAACAACTCGACTACATGTTCGTCGCACTCATCGCGGGTTGCGGCCTCGAGGTTGAGTCGCAGCAATGGCTCCGTGTTTGATGGACGCACGTTGAACCACCACGTGCCGCACTCCACGGTAAGGCCGTCGAGATGATCTTGCTGATATTGCGAGTAGCCGGCGGTGATGCGTTCAATGACCTTGCTGATGTCGGGCACCGTGGTGTTGATCTCGCCGCTAGATGCGTACCGCTCTAGCGGCGTGCGCAGATGGCCCAGCGAGTTGCCGGTTCGACACATCTCGCCGAGCACGGTCATCGTGGCTATGAGCCCACTGTCGGCGCGATAGTTATCGGCGAAGTAATAGTGACCAGAATGTTCGCCGGCAAACACCGCGCCGGTCTCGGCCATGATTTGCTTCATGTAACTGTGGCCGTTCTTCGTACGAATGCCCTTGCCGCCCATTTCGGCGATTACCTCGGGTACTGCCTTCGAGCAAATCAAGTTATAGAGAATTGTGGCGCCGGGGTTTTTTCGCAAGAATGCCGTTGCCAGCAAAGCGGTCGTCGTGCTGCCAGAAACCCCACGGCCCAACTCGTCAACCAAGAAAACCCTGTCGGCGTCGCCGTCAAAGGCCAGGCCGATGTCGAACTTACCGGCCACCACGCGGGCTTGTAAATCACGCTGGTTGGCCGGCTGCAGCGGGTCGGCAGGATGATTTGGGAAGGTGCCGTCGAGTTCGCCGTACATCACATCCAGTTCGAACGCGCCAAGGCGCTCAAACACGGCGGGAACGACGAGCCCGCCCATTCCGTTGGCCGTGTCGGCGACGACCCGCAACGGCCGCAAATTTTTTGTGTCGATAAAACTGATGACATGGTCGACGAACTCGGACAGCAGATTGATGTTGCTCAGCAAACCGGCTCTTGCAGCCGGCTTTGGGCCGGCGCCAACGAGAAAAGCCTGGGCGAAGGCCTTGACCTCGCGCAGGCCATTGTCGATGCCGATCGAACGAGCCCCGGAGAGGCATAACTTGATGCCGTTGTATTGGGCCGGGTTGTGCGAAGCCGTAAACATGGCGCCAGGGATGTCTAATTTGCCGGACGCGTAATAAAGCAGGTCGCTGCTGACGAGGCCAATGTTGACAACGTCGACACCCTGACTCATCACTCCGCGCTGAAACGCGTCGGCTAATTCTGGTCCGCTCGGGCGCATATCGTGGCCAATAACGATCGAGGTCGCCTTCGAGAACTGCGCGAAGGCCACGCCAAGCGCCTGCGCCGTTGTTGCGTCTAATTGCTCGGGGACGATCCCGCGAATGTCGTATGCCTTGACGATCAGGTCTAGCCGCGAGACTTCTGCTTTAGGCACGAGTGTTGAGGCTAGTCAGTAAAGGTAACTACGCGACGCCTAATTCTAATGGCAACATAAAGACCTGCCAGGGTCAGCAAGTACGCAAAAATATCGAGTGAGGAACGACCGTATGAGAGGTGCACTTCGTTACTCGTTGGGATTACCACCATCATGTTTGGCGCCACGCGATACGGTCCTTTGGCGCCACTCACATTCCAGTTCGGGAAGTAACTGACGCGCACTAGCACGGGCACGCCGACTTTATCGACATTGAAGCGCACATCGGATTGCCCGATCTGCACGTTTGTGATCGTGACGGGCTCGAGCGGCACAACATTGATCGGCGTCGCAGGCACAACGATGTCGACGTTGCGCGAAGATTGACCTGGCACACCGATCCTTCGCGTAATGTCAATATTGGCGTCAATCTTCTGCCACTCGCTCGGGCCGCTCGCCGCAGGTAACGCTGCCCAGTCCTGCTTGTTTTGAAACCAACTCATGCCGACCTCGAGCCAACTCTCGCGCGGGTCACTACCGCTGTTGTGCACCACGACGGGTTGCACTTCGAGGGGCACGACGATGTCGCTGGTGGCAACCTTGTAGATCACCCACGGGCCAGACCGCGCGACTTCGGTAAGTGCGCTTT
>JAYTUM010000276.1:0-15053 GCA_043744575.1 Acidimicrobiales bacterium
ACTATGACGAGTGGTTTAGACATGTTTGTTCATCGTTAGGTTGTTTGCTAGGGGCTTGTCAAGGTTATCCACGCAAATCCAAATGCACTATGGGTTTCAATTTCGGACAAGAGTGGGGCGCAGGAGCATACGTGCACAACAAATGATCAACATCGACTCGGTATCGTTTCTATGTAGATGACGACTAACACGAATGAAAACGACGATCGGTTGCTCGATCAAGCACTCGTAGATCTCGGTTGGAATGCGACGTTAAAGCAGTCGCTCGACGAACATAAGGGCGACGGGGCAAAACGCGTTGTCGGGCGCGTCAGTCGCCTCGACCGCGGCTGGAGCACCGTGATGCTGAGTTCCCGCGGCGAGACGATGCGCACCCGCAATATCGGCGCCGACGTCGCAGTTGGCGACTGGGTCTTGGTCTCGCCAGACGACGAGCGCGTCGAGCGGGTTTTAACACGATTTTCGGCGCTGACCCGGCGGGTGTCGTCAGACGTTGTCAAAGCCGAGTCGCACACGGTCGCGGCCAACATCGACACCGTGTTCTTGGTGCAATCGGCAAATAGTGAAATTAACTTGCGGCGCATTGAGCGCGAACTCGTGCTCGGGTTCGACAGTGGCGCCGAGCCGGTGATTGTGATGAACAAGTGTGACATGGTGAGTGCCGCCGAGCAGGCGGCAATGATTTCGGGCATCCGTGAGATCGCCGGACAAATCGCAATACATATGGTCAGCGCAGTCGACGGCAGCGGCCTCGATGCGATGCGCAATTATGCGGTACCAAATCGCACGCTAGTTGTCATAGGCGCGAGCGGCGTTGGCAAATCGACGATCGTCAACGCCCTGGCCGGCTCGTCTCTGCAGAGCACCGGCCAGGTGCGCGACGGCGATCAGCGCGGGCGCCACACCACTGTGGCCAGCGAACTTGTGCCGCTTATCGGCGGCGGATGGCTGATCGATACTCCGGGGTTGCGCGCGGTGAGCCTGTGGCTCAGTAGTCACGGCATCGAAAGGGCTTTTGTCGATGTCTTCGTCGCCACCGAGCAGTGCAGGTTTAGAGACTGCAAGCACGAATCGGAGCCAAATTGCGCGGTACGCGAGGCGGTCGCGGCCGGAGTTTTCACGCAAGAGCGACTTGACAATATGCGCGCGCTGGTTTCGGAAGAGGTTGCGCTCGAGCAACAGCAAGTTAAATACAAGCGCGCCGGCAACCGCAAGGGCGCCCGCCGCCCAGCTGAATCGTGACGGCTAATTAATAGCTAAGCGCTTATTTAAATTCGATACCGACAGTGGCGCCGCCGCCAACAGTGTCGGTGACAAAAGTTGCGGCGTCATGATCATCGGCGAATTGCGCCACGATTGCTAGTCCAAGTCCAGAGCCTGGCAATGCCCTAGTTGCGGCCGCGCGATAGAAACGATCGAAGACGTGCGGCTTGTCGGCGTCGCTAATGCCCGTGCCGTGGTCAACAACACTTATGCGCTTGTCGTCAATTTCGATTTCTATGGCCTGCGATGTCGGGCAGAATTTGAGCGCATTGTCGACCAAGTTTGAAAGTGTGCGCTCGAACTGTGCTGGTCGCAGGGCAACCGTTGCTGGCGTCTGCGCTACGACACTTATTTCACGACCGCTGCGTCGTCGTGCCCGCGCTACGACATTGTGTACAGCCTGTTCGAGACTCGTCGATTCAAGCGCTTCATCGAGGCGTTGATCGCTGGCTAGGGCGGAAAGTTCGATAGAGAGTTGCGCCAGCTCATCAACTTCGGCGCGCATGTCTCTCAATATCTCTGAGCGGGTTTCTGCGCTGATGTCGCTGCGCTCTAGTAGTTCTGAATTGGCGCGCAACGAGGTGAGTGGTGTGCGCAACTCGTGGCTGGCATCCTGCACTAGTTGGCGCTGCTGGGTCATGCTCGTTCCGAGCGCCGCGAGCATTGTGTTGAAACTCGTCGCCAAATTCGCGACCTCTGAGTCGCCGCGTACAGTTAGCGGAGACGTTACGTCTCTCGTGATCGCAATATTCTCGGCGGCGCTTGCAAGTTGCATGATCGGCCTCGACACTCTCCGCGCCAGGACTAATCCTGCGCTTACGGCCAAGACGATTCCGAGAGCGCCGAACCCGATAATCCATCGCAGAATTCCCTGTTTGGCTCTTTCGATTTCGCGCATATCTTTGGCCAGTTGCAGTGCGCCTCCGCGTTGGAAGGGCACGGTGAGCAAGCGGTACGAGACTCCTTCTACATTTACCGTCGATCTGCTGATGCCGGTGCGTGTGCCGTCGGCGATGGCAATGTCTTTCGGCGCGACCGGCAGGTCAATGTCGCCGATACCAATTATGATCGCCCCATTCGGATCGATGACCTGTGTGACTGTGTCGAAGCGGGTCGGCAGGAGGGCCTCGCCGAGCGGGTTGCGTTGCCTGCGGCCCAAGACACCCATTTGGCTGTTGTCGCTCAATTGTGCCCTAATCAATTCGACTCTGGCGTCGAGGGTGTGATCGATTTCGTGTAGCAGTTGGCGAGAGACAGTCTGTTGCACGCCGATGCTAAGCAACGCCACGACCACCAACACGATCGCGGTAGTCGAGACCACTAGTCGGGTGCGAAGACTCACGACTGCCTCACTACATAGCCGACGCCGCGCACCGTAAACAGCAACTTTGCCTCGTCGCCAAGCTCAATCTTGCGTCGCAGGTAACCGATGTAAACATCAAGCGACTTCGAGTTGGTTTCGAAGTTGTAACCCCAGATGTGCTCGTACAGGTAGTCGCGGGATAAAACGATTCCTTGCTGCTCGAGCAGAATTTGTAGCAAATCAAATTCTGTTTTTGTAAGCTCTACTACACGATTGCCGCGCCGCACTTCGCGCCGCGCGGGGTCGAGGGCGAGGTCGCCGACCTTCAGCACGGTCACTCCGGTTACTGGGCCGTGGCGACGCAACATCGCCCGCACCCGCGCCAGCAGTTCGTCGACCGCGAATGGTTTTGCCAGGTAGTCATCGGCCCCTGCGTCGAGACCGGCAACGCGATCGCCAACTTCGTGTCGTGCCGTTAGCAAAAGTATTGGTGTGCGAATCCCTCGGTGTCGCAACTCGCGACATACTGTGATCCCGTCGGCAAAGGGCATCATCACGTCCATCACAACCGCGTCCGGAGGCTGTTTGGTGATTTGCTCGATTGCAGCCCTGCCGTCGTTAACACTGGTGACTGAGTATCCCTCAAGTTCGAGCACCCGCGTCACGGCGGTGCGCACAGAGGGGTCGTCCTCGGCCAGGACAATGCAGAATTTGGCATTGTCATTTGTCTTCATGGCGGTCAGGTTACTGACCGTCGGGGTCTTGTTTTACAGGTGTTTTGCGACTTCTTACCAACTCCTTACCTGAATCAGTTCTGATCATTACCTAGAGATCGCAAGATCATCAGGCACCACAAACCCTGGGGTGCATGACGAAAGGAAAATCATGAAATCACGAGTAGCAAAAATGATCGCCGGTTTGGCGATCACGGCAACGCTCGGTGTCGCTGCATTCAGCGTCTCCACCGTCGCCAGTGCCAAATCGGTTAATCCAACTCAGTCAATCGGCGCTGCCTTTGATGCAAGATCAAACGACGGCAAGCACGGTCGCCCAGATCTGAGCAAGGTTGCAGCGTTATTCTCAATGACTTCCGATGAGCTTAAGACTGAGTTGCAAAGTGGCAAGTCGCTGGCGGCGGTTGCGGCGAGCAAGAGTGTCGCGCTGTCAAGTGTGATCAGCACGATTGTTGCGGATATCAAGACGCATCTTGATGGTGAAGTTTTGTCGGGTGAGCACACTCAGGCCGAGGCCGACTCCAAGTTGGCTGAGGCGACGACTCGCGTGACCGAAATGGTCAACAAGGTTCGCCCAGCGGGTGATCAACGCGGTCCAGGTTGCGGCGACCATGACAATAAATCAAATGCCTAAAACCCCCCGTTAGGCATCGTAAACGGCTCACCGCCGAGGCTTTAGTAGCCGGAGCGGTGAGCCGTTTCACTTACGGGGTCTCGATGCGCATCGCAGCTTCGGCCCCGAGTGTCAGACTTGGAAATAGCAATCCGACGAGCGCTAGGTCGGTGCGGTCGAGATATGAAACGCGCGCGGTGACGACATTATTGATGGTTGTCAGATCGATGTGTAACGGTCGCAATGTGACACACTCGCTGCCCGCCGCATCGGCGTCGCTCTGGGCAACGCCTTGCGAGTATGTTCCGCCGTTGCCAGAAATTGCCGCAGCACGCGCCGCGCACTGCGCCGCATCGAGAACCGCCAGTTGGTTGGCGACGACGACACCGAATTGCACGAGAGCTAACGCCAACAACACGATGAACGGCAAAACGAAAGCGAGTTCTACGGTTGCCTGACCGGCGTCGTGCGCACCCCGACGCGAATTAGGGCATCGGCGTATTAGTGGCATCGGTACGGTCGAGCACGTTCGTCAGCACGGTATCGAAGAGTTGACCGATTCGCCCGGCGCCACCACCATCGGTCGCCCATGCCACAACCAGAAGCGCGATCACGGCGGCGCCTAACAGCACGAGCGCGTATTCTGTGGTGGCTTGGCCGGGTTCGGCGATACTTTTGCTGCGGACTATTTTCATTCATTTTCTTTCTGTAGTTGTGTTTAGCCGATGTCTGAGCGCAGGTTGCCGAGAGTGCCGATCAACATCGGCACGACGGTCAACAAAATGAACGAGGGCAGGACGCAACAAATCATCGGAAAGATTAATTTGATTGGTAACTCTCGTGCTGAGACCTCGGCTCGCAGTCTCCTTTGAGCGTGGGCCTGTGTTGAAAGGCGATCTAACGTCGCGGAAACCGACAGTCCGTCTAGATCTAGTTGAATTAGGGCGTCAACCATCTCGTAAGCGGGCGGCCCAACGGTTTGGCGCAATTGAGCGACCGCGATTGAGAAACGCAACCCGCGTTGCACCAGCAAGTTGACTTCGGCAACGACATCACGCATCGGCGGCTTGAGCCAGGTTGCAATCTGGATGAACGAATTGACTGGCGTATATCCGGCTCGCAACAGCACGATCAATTGATCGATGAGTTCGGGTAACTCGGCGATTAGTTTGCGGTTCGTCGAGCCGAGATTCTTTCGTTGTCGTCGGAACACGAGCACGGCGCCGAAGATGCCTGCAATGACAACGAGAACAATCATCGCCTTACGGCGCTGGCTCGGCGAGCAGCCGGTGCATCCACCTGCGACCATACCAATTGGCGCCGAGGCCTAGGGCCAAAATCATCCACCCCTGCGGCGTCATCAACAAGAACCAGCGCGCCCCGAAATTGGTGAGCATTATCCAGGTCAGAAATAGGATCGGCAGCCACGTCATGATTTGGATCGATAGCCGTGCCTGTGCCGATTGCGCGTGGCGCTCGAAGCCAAGCGCGCTGCGTTCGCGCAGGGTGCTCGCGGCGCGCTCGAGGGCCATCGCGTTTCCGGTGCCGGCCGATGCCGCCCACAACGAACGCGAGCCAAAGACAATGCATTCTGGCACCGCCTCGCCTTCGACCGTGATCTCGCTGGTTCGAATTGCAGCGGCGAGCGTTGTGCCGCGATCGCACGACTGCGCGATCGGTTCGAAGTATTTCGCAAGCATCGGGTAGTCGGCGTGCACTTTAATAAAGCCTGCGACTAGCGAACTGCCGAGTCGCATCTCGCGACCGATCACGTCGAGCAGGTTGGCCATCTCGTCCGTCATCTGAGTTGCATTTACGCCGCCGCTGCCACGAGCGGAACCTGCGGCGTCGCGGCTTCCAGTTGGAAGATTTCGCGCGATGTCTAACAATTCGTGAAGCGGAGCCGGCAGAGGCGAGATGAATGGCCGCATGCGCTTGCGCGCCAGTCGCCCGGACATTCTTTTCTGCAATGGCTGGTCAAAGTAAACGAATACTCCAACTGCCAACGCGATTGCGCCGAGCACGGCGACTAGAAAGTCGATAAGACCCAGGATCATGCCAGTCTCCCTCTGTGTAATTGTGATGGATGTGGTGTTAAGAGCGAACGAAGGGCGCTGTGGGTGTGTGCGCCGACTTCTGCGATGTCGCGAATAAACCTCGACCCGTCAGCGCGCCTGTCGACGTGAACGATCACGTCGATGGCGGCGTGAATGTGTTGCCGAAGCGTCTCGATGGGCCAGTGCGGGTGATGTTGCAGCACGAGCGCCTCGAGCCGCCGCAGCGCGTCGCTCGGGCTGTTGGCGTGGCAACTGGCAAGCGAACCGTTATGCCCCGTGTTCATCGCCATCAACATGTCGATGGTTTCGGCGCCGCGTACTTCGCCGATAACGAGTCTGTCCGGTCGCAGTCGTAATGCGGTGTGCAAGAGCTCAGTCATCGAAATGTCGTGAGCAAGTTCAGTCGACGCAGGCCTGGCCTCGAGGCGAACGACGTGGAGCGACTGCAGGCGCAACTCGGCCGTGTCCTCGATGGTGATGATGCGCTCGGTGCCGGCGATCAGCGAACAAAGCGCGTTGAGCAGTGTGGTCTTGCCGGTCGATGCCGCGCCGACCACCAAGATGTTGCAGCGCTGGCGCACGATGTTGGCGAGCACTTCGACGGTTTCAGGATTGCCGAACGCACTGGGCAAGACATGGCGAACGCTGAAGCGCCGGATAGATAGGTATGCGCCGTCAACACCGACGGGCGAAATCACTGCGCAAACGCGAGAGCCGTCGCCAAGACGGGCGTCGACGATGGGTGATACTCGGTCAATGTGGCGGCCGAGTGGCTGCAAGATTCGCTCGATGATTGCGTTGATCTCGCCGGGCCGCAGCGTAGCGACCCGGTGCAACTTACCTTGGCGCTCTACCCACACTTCGCTGTCGGCGTTGACCATCACCTCGCGCACATCTTCGTCCAACAACAACTCGTCGAGTGCACCGAGACCAGAAATTGTCGCCAGCGCGCGGGCGACAATATTTTGCGATTCAGTTTTGGCGAGCAGCGGCGCCAACTGCCTGAGGTGATTGTGTGCCGCCTTGCGCAGATCACCGCGTTCGCTTAGCAAGCGTTGATGCAAGACATCAACGAGTTCGTCGGTGAGTAATGCCGCCACGATGAACTCAGACGGCCGCGGCGAGTCGTTGGCCCAGCGTCGTGGGCAGCCGTCCTGCGAGCAGGCCAGCGTCGACCGAGCGCGCGATCGCTGACTCGTAAGGGATTTCGGCGATAACCGGTGCTCCGGTGACGGCCTCGACATCGTGTTTGCCGAGTGCGCGACCCTCTTCGCTGATCAAGATAATGCCGGTGGGTGGTTGCTCGAGCGCGGCGGCGCGACGCAGCGCCAAGTAACAAGGCCTAATCACCAGATACGAAATGGTGGCATGAGCAATGAACGGCGAGCGAGCGGCGCCGCTGCCGGCATCGACGATGACAGGCTGCGACATGGTTGCAAGTGAATGCGCGAGCATTTCATAGCGGGCGGTGTCGTCGAGTTTCTTGTGCCCGAGGGGGATTAGCGAAAGTGAATTACTTGCGGCGATCAGCAGATTCTCTAGCGCTTCGCCGCCAACATCGCTAGCTGACATCAGCCAGTCCGAAACACCTAGACCCGCTGGTTCGCCCATTCCCAAAGTGGCCGGCAAGTCGCCGCCCAAGTCGACAATTCGCGCGCCCAAATCAGAACGGGCCGCGAGCATCACCCCGATCGCGGCGGAAACAACGGTAGTACCGCTTCCACCTTTTACAGACCAGCAAACAATCACTAATCCCTCTTTCGCGCACCTGCAGCAATCTTTGAATGTTGCGCGGATGTGTGAAACGAATCGGCGTTCGTGCCGAATATTTTCTGGATTATGTTGCCAGCGCGACGGCCAACTCGGCGGCGACTCTGGCGTTATTCTCGGCCAACGCCAAGTTCGCGCGCACGCTGGCGCCGCCGGTGGCAGCGGCGATCGCGCCTAAAATGTGCGGAGTGATGGCCGGTCCCTCAATACCAGCTAAGGCGGTGGATGCGAGCGCGCTTTCAATCACAGCATCAATCAGATCGTGATCTAGCGACTCACTTATTGGCACGGGGACGCAGGCCAAGATTCCGCCGCGACGGCCCAGACCGATGTGGGCGCGCACGACATCGGCGAGCTGGCCCACGTCGTCAACGCGCGCCGGTATCGGCAGGCCGCTCGAATGCACGGTGAATGCCGGAAACTCATCGCACGCTAGGCCGATCACCGGCACGCTCATGCTTTCGAGGTATTCAAGTGTGCGCGGTAGGTCAAGAAATGACTTGGCTCCCGCGCACACCGTCACAACTTGGTAAGTCGCGAGCGCGCTGAGATCGGCGCTGATGTCGCCATGAATGTTGGCGCCGCGGTGCACGCCGCCGATGCCGCCAGTTGCGAACACGCTTATGCCTGCACTCGCCGCAAGCAGAAGTGAAGCCGAAACCGTCGTCGCGCCGAATTGCCAACCCTGCGCAATTGCCAATGCTAGTTCGCGTTCGCCAACCTTTTTCGCGGGCCCCAAGATCAGGTGATACTCGTCGCGCGAAATACCAACTCTGGCAATGCCGTTGATAACTGCCGTGATTGCGGGAGTCGCGCCGGCGCCTGTGATCGCGGCGAGGCATCGGTCGAGGGCTTCGCGGTTGGCCGGCGATGGCAGGCCAAGGTTCGAGAAGATGGTCGACTCGAGGGCGACGACCGCGCTGTTGCTATCGAGCGCGCTTTGCACGTCTGGAGAGATCGCGATTTTTGTCGTCGGCGCGCTGTACACGCCGTTCACTTTAATAGGCATTCACTTTATTGAGAACTCGCGCCAAGAGTGGCGCCGGGTGAGGCCAACACGCGGGAGGCAAGCGCATGGGCGGTGTTGATTGCGCGGGTGACATCGCGCGTGGAGACGAACTCGTTGACGAACCCAGCCGCGAAGGCGTCTCCCGCGCCAGTGGTGTCGGCAATATTGGCGACCGTAGGTACATCGACGCTTGTGACGAGACCATGACTCGCGATTGCTACTGTCGGCATCGCGTCGTGCTTGATCACAGTAAGTGCCGCACCAACTATCGACTTGGTAACGCCATGCCCCAGCAACTGTGCCTCTTCATGGTTGCACAGCAACACATCGGGTGCGAGCACCTCAACAAGATCGATAAACTTTTGCACGCCGAAGTCGCTGAGCACCGAAGTTGAAGACGCATCGATGCTAACGAACACGCCGCGGTTGCGGGCGGCAGAGATTGCGGCAATCGCAGTTGTGGCCAACGGCTCGCTCGTCAACGAATACGCGGGCACATGTAAGGCAGTTACACCTGATAAAAAATCTTGTGGCAATTCAAAGAGTTGCACCGCCGCGCCGCGGTCGCTGAGCATTGTGCGCTCGCCATTCGGGTAAACCAGAACCACGATTGAACCCGTGCGGCCTGCACGCACGGCTTGCACGTCCACATTGTTTGCTGACAACATCTCGCAGAGTTGTGCGCCGAGGCGGTCGTCGCCAACTTGGCCAATGAATCGTGCTGAACCAAACTGCGCCGCGGCAAACATCGCCACGTTGGCGGCGCTGCCGCCGCATGTGCGCACAATTTTTGCCGGCGTGTCACTGGCATAGTTCGGCTCGTGGGCCAACCAAACGACTACATCTTCGAGTAGATCACCAATCGTGCACAGCACGGGCGAATGTCAACCGCGGCAGTTGATTGCGACTAGACCGACAATAAGTCGCGCGCGCCAGTGTCGCTCGACGGGTGGCGCAACTTGCTCATCGCGCGGGCTTCGATCTGGCGGATGCGCTCGCGGGTGAGGCTGAAGGCTTCGCCGACTTCTTCGAGAGTGCGTGGTTCGCCACGGTCGAGGCCAAAACGCAGCGCCAGGATCTCACGCTCGCGTTGGTCGAGCGGCGCCAACAGGCGCGTGATCTCGTCTGGCAACAACGACGTTGCCGCCGACTCGAATGGTGACTCCGCAGCGCGATCTTCCACTACGTCGCCCAGTTCAGCGTCGCCGTCTTCGCGCAACGGTTCTGACAACGACAACGGCTCGGCGGCGAAGCGCAATGCCTCGGTGACCTTTTCTTCTGGCATTTCGACTTCGGCCGAGAGTTCGGCGAGCGTGGCGGGGCGACCGAACTTAAGTTCTAAGCGCGAGCGAGCCTTTTGTAAACGGGCGAGCGTGTCGCCGGCGTGAACTGGCAGGCGAATGGTGCGTCCCGTATTGGCGATGCCTCGCGTGATTGCTTGGCGGATCCACCAGGTTGCATAAGTCGAAAACTTAAAGCCCTTACGCCAGTCAAACTTCTCGACGGCGTGCATCAAGCCGAGGTTGCCCTCTTGAATCAGGTCGAGCAACGGCAGACCAGAGGCCTGGTATTTCTTGGCGATAGAAACCACGAGGCGTAAGTTCGACTGCACGAATTGGCGCTCGGCGCGCACGCCATCACGTTGGATCTTGCGTAATTCGCGACGTCGATTCGGCGTCAGCGACTTATCGGTCTTGGCGAGAGCTGCGTCTGCTTCTTTGCCCGTTTCAATTGCCTTGGCCAGGCGAACTTCGTCTTCTTTAGTGAGCAAAACATACTGGCCGATGTCGGTGAGATAGAGCCTGACTAGGTCTTCTTCATCACGATCTATGCGCTCTTTTGCCACACGGACTCCTTGTAGGCGGTAACGGGGGTAACGATACCGACAGGGTCAAGCCCCGCAACCCGAAAACGGGGAAATTTGCGCTGATTCGGGCACAATCACAATTACGTCGAAGCCTTAAGTAATATGGTGTCATGTCCAACCCCGTCCTTAATAACAAAGCCTTCAACCGCGCCGTAGCGAGAACCCCAGAACAGTCCGGGTGGGCCTCGCCAAACGGCACCGCGCAAGACATCGCCCGCGGCAACGCGCCAGCGCAGCAGAATCCAACACGGCAAGATCCAACACAGTGGAACCCGCCCATCACCGACGGCGCGGTGACCCCGTGGCGCAGCGCCAACCCGATGACAGCTAATGGTGCGATGAGCGCAACATTGCTGCTGATGGTGTTGTTACTCGCCGCAGCATCAGTTGGTTGGACACAAGTTCCCGACGCAATCGACGGAGCGCGGCCCGCCTTCCCGGCATGGATAATAGTCGGCATTTTCGTCGGTTTCGCGTGCGCACTGGTGATCACATTCAAGCCGCTGATGGCGCGCTTCCTGGCACCTGTTTACGCGATTGCCCAGGGCGTCGCCGTCGGCGCGATATCGAAGGTTTTCAACAACATGTACAGCGGCATCGTGTTGCAGGCGGTCGGCGCCACGCTCGGTGTTTTCATCGTGATGTTGGTGGCGTACCGAACTGGCCTGATCAGAGTCACAGCCAAATTTCGTCGCGTTGTAATCGGTGCAACTCTCGGCGTATTCGTGTTCTACATGGCCTCAATGGTGATCGGCTTGTTTGGCGTAGACATTTTTCCGCAGGGTTCGAGCGTGATGAGTATCGGCTTCAGTTTCTTGGTCGCTGGCATCGCGGCAATGAACCTAGCGCTCGACTTCGACTTTATCGAAAAGGCAGAGGCTGCTGGCGCGCCAAAGGCGATGGAGTGGTACGCCGCGTTCGGTATGCTGGTCACGCTGGTTTGGCTATACCTCGAGATCCTGCGCTTGCTGGCGAAGCTGCGCGACCGCTAAATATCTAGTGATCGCCGAGCGCTAGTTACGCTCGACGGGCTAGCGGATTATTGGTTAGCAACTCTTCGCTGAGTTGCTGACCCGTGACTTCGTCCGTGAAATAGGTACCCGCTTCAAGCCGCACAAGTGCGGCGTCGACATCTAGAAGGTCGGCTTCGATTTCGTTCAGGTCGAGTTTGCTGGCTGCGGCGTGCGGCATGTTCCGAGCATATGCCATTTAACCCCAACGTAGACTAAGGTTCGACGCTATGTCCAGCACATTTCCGGCCCTTGACGGGTCAGCACCCAAGCAACAGAAGTTCGCCCAAGCTCCCGAAATGGGCATCGACCCAGTCAAGCGCTACACCGCCGCAATTGAGACGACGCTCGGTACTTTGGTCATCGCCCTCGATGCGATCGCCGCGCCGGCGACGGTTAATAATTTCGTATTTCTCGCCGCCCAGCACTATTACGACGGCATAATTTTTCACCGCATCATCAGGGGCTTCATGTGTCAGGGTGGCGACCCAGACGGTAGCGGTCGCGGCGGCCCCGGCTATAAGTTCGGCGACGAGTTGCCAAAGCCTGGCAAGTATCAAGTTGGTTCTGTGGCGATGGCTAACGCGGGACCGAATACAAATGGCTCGCAGTTCTTTATTGTCAGCGGTCCGTCCGGTTGCAGTCTGCCGCCCGCGTATTCCTTGTTTGGACAAGTCGTCAAGGGTCTCGAAGTTGTCGAGGCGATGCAAAGCGTGCAAACAGGTTCTGGCGATCGGCCGACGACCCCCGTTGTCATCAACTCGGTGACAATTACGGTGGCCGACTAACACGATCGCGCCGGCGCAGCTGATCGTGCCGCGCATATCGGATTCGATTGCAATAGGCGAGGCCCGTCGCATCGCCTGCGCTGCGCAGGGTTTCGGTGTGGCCAGACCAGATTGCACCGTCACAGCCAAACATGTCACCAGTGTGTTCGACGCACTTGGCGTAATTCAGATCGATTCAGTAAATGTTTTGGTGCGCAGCCAAGAGTTGCCGTTATTCGCACGGCTTGGCGCGCACAAACGCACGGCGATCGCCGACGCCACCAAGCGCGGCAAGATCTTCGAATATTGGGCGCACGAGGCCGCCCACATTCCGGTAGCGATGCAACCATTATTTCGTTTCAAGATGGATGCTGCTCGCCGCGCCGACGCAAACCATTGGGGACTTTCAAGTTTTTACGCCGAAAATAAGTCATTTGTTGAGAAGATTTATCGCCGCATTGTCAAGGATGGGCCGATGAGCGCGCGCAACTTGTCGGTGCGCAAGACGCCAAAAGGCTCGTGGTGGGACTGGGACGAATCAAAAACCGCGCTCGAGTATCTCTTCTGGACGGGGCGAGTGATGTCGCGCGAGCGGGGTAGCGATTTCGCGCGCATTTACGACACGCCCGAGCGCGTGTTGCCCGCGGCCGTATTGGCGATACCAACTCCGACGGAGCACGACGCTCGATCGGAGTTGCTGTTGCGCGCCGCGGCGAGCATGGGCGTGGCGACGGCGTTTGATCTTGCCGATTACTTCAGGCAAAAGCTGGTCATCGTGCGGCCATTGATTAACGAGCTTGTCGAAGCAGGCCAACTGCGCAGGGTCGAAGTGGAGGGCTGGAAGGAGCCCGCCTATTTGTCGCGGGGCGCCAAATTACCGAGCCAGATAAACGCGGTTGCGCTGCTGTCGCCATTCGACTCGCTGGTGTGGTGCCGGCCCCGCAACGAGCGCCTCTTCAATTTTCACTATCGGATAGAGATTTACACGCCGCAACCGAAGCGCAAGTTCGGCTATTACGTCTTGCCGTTGATGGTTAACGGCGAGATGGTGGGCCGCGTCGATCTAAAGGCAGATCGCGCCGCTAAAACTCTGCGTGTCAACGGCGCCTTTGCAGAACCAGCACTTTCGCGCGGCGATTCACGTATGGCGACAGCGCGTCACCTGGCGGGTGAACTTGTACAAATTGCGCAATGGCTTGACCTTGAAAGTATCGTCGTTGAGCGCAACGGAAACATGGCAACGCAACTACGCTCGGCTTTCAAGGCCAACGGCATCAGGGGTTGTTAGTATCATGACGACCGTGTCACCTCTGATCGCTGTCGCCGGTCGCAACGGCGCACCGAGCAGGGTCTCGCGCGATTCTGTTGCTTTTGCCGGCCGTCGGTACCTGAACTGCATTTTGCAAGCCGGTGGCGAGCCCGTTGTCATTTCGCCGCAGCAAATCACCGACGCAGACGCCGACAGTCTGATTCGCCGCTTCGATGGGTTGGTGTTGATGGGCGGCAGCGACGTCAACCCAGAGCTGTATGGCGAAGTTGCTGGGCCAAATGTATATGGCGTTTTACCAGACCAAGATGCGTTCGAGTCGGCATTGCTACTCGCCGCGTTGCGTGCCGGCATGCCCGTTTTGGCGGTGTGCCGCGGCATGCAATTGGCCAATGTTGTTCTGGGCGGCACACTCGTGCAACATCTCGGCGACTTGCCAAATGCGAACGACCTGTTAAGCCACGCGCCAACCGATTTTCCGGTCGGCGCAGAATTCGCATTGCACCCCATACAACTCGTTGAGGGTTCGCAGATCGCTAAGGCGATGGCGACAACTTCTATTAACGGCGCGTCGTTTCATCACCAGGGAATCGGCCGATTGGCGGCTGGACTCAAAGTTGTCGGCTCGAGCCCAGATGGTTTGCTTGAGGCCATCGAACACGAAGAGCATTGGCTAATCGGCGTGCAGTGGCACCCAGAAGACACGGCCGCCGCCGACCCCGTGCAGCAACGCCTCTACGATCTTTTTGTCGCGAGCTCGCTCAGGATGTAATTATTTGGCGTAGGGCGAAGTCGGTCGAGTTGCCCAGCGGAAAATGCGCGTGATGCCGTCGCCAATCGGGCGCAGCGCTAGCTTTTCGGTGAGTGGCAGATAGGGGACGCCAAGCAGCGAGCGCGACCATTGCGGCAATGTCGATATCGCGGCGGCAACGAGCGCCGTATAGGCGGCCCGCGCTGGAAACTCGAGCGGAGGTTTTGCGGTCAGGTAGCGCGTGGCGTCGCGCGATTCTTCGGTGGTGCGTAGTTCCGATCGGTACGAATCGAGCTGCTCTTGCAACTCCTGCTCGGTTTCTGGTGGGTTAGTCACGTCGAGGGCGCGCGCGATCACGGCCATGTCGGCGATGTATCTGTCGCGGTCGGCCTGATCAAACTTTTTTGCTCCGTAGCGCTGATACGCGGTGAGAAAACTATCCACTTCGGCAACATGCACCCAACGCAACAGGTGCGGATCGCTGGCAGAGTAGGGGCGACCGTCGCTGGCGACGCCTTGCACCTTGGTGTGCACAAACTTGATGCGGTCAATTGTGCGCTGCGCCTCTTGCGCCGGACCGTAAGTTGTGCTGACGAGAAAGTCGGCGGTGCGTTGCAGTCGACCCCACGGGTCGTTCTTGTA
>JAYTUM010000277.1:0-15052 GCA_043744575.1 Acidimicrobiales bacterium
TTCGCGATAAATTGATCGAGGTAGAACTTCGCGCCTTGCTGCGATAACAGCGCGCCAGCCTGATCGTGGCACTCATTTGTCTCGGCGGAAATCTTACACCGCGTCGGGCAAATCGATTGAAGTGTGACCGTGTCGTACTATATTGCGATACAAGCTGGAATGCGACCGAACACTGTTAAGTAGGAGGAATGAGTGACAACCGATTCCGTCGTCCGAAGCAGACTCGAAGCACAAGGCTTTTGTAATCTTGATGATGCCGCATTCGCCGAACTGGCTGCCTGGATGCGTTGGTCTCCTGCGATCTGCTCCATCATTACTGTCCTGGGTGTAAGCCTCAACTCACCAACCATTCTTTGGTCGTTGGCGGCTGTTGCATTTTTGGGCGCGATCTTGCCGTTCCATCCCTTTGATCTCATATACAACTACGGGATGCGGTTTCTGACAAAAACCCAGGCCCTACCTCGCCAAGGCTCGCAGCGTCGTTTTGCATGCGGCATTGCAACGGCATGGCTTGTTGGCACAGGTTGGGCGTTTCACTTGGGGGCCGCGCTCGTCGGCTACACATTGGGCATTTCACTTATCTTCGTTGCGGGGCTTGTCAGCATCACCCACTTCTGTATTCCTTCGCTTATTTATAACACGCTATTTAAGGCAAAATAAATCCAGCAAAGGAAGCAACGAACGCCGATCTCATACGTGCCGTTTCGTACCGCGATCCTGGCCGAATAAATAGATCAGCCGAGCGCAAATTCGGCAGCCGTGACCTATTCCGATACTAATGTTCTTATCAGTATCGCTTACCACTTACTGTTCTGCGGCGCGGCTACGAATTGACATTGTTTTATGTCTACGCAGGTACAGTCATTAATTTGGTCTTATGGTTGCAATGGACAAAGCTTGATTATCGGCCCAACCACAGATCCATATTATCCACCACGGCAACTTCGCCCGAAGCGGTACGACACGAACGGCCAAGTTCTGTCCGCCAGTTGGATTTGGTCCGATGTTCCTCACTATGGCGCTTGTCTGCATGTCAAAAAGTCTGATCTCGGCAATTGTCTTGTTAGACAGTTTGACCTCATCCTTGTCGTCGACCATTACATCGGCATATTGACGAGTGCCTACAACTCGGAGTCGGTGTCCGCCGCTTCCGGTAATTTGTATGGGGAAGCTACCTTCTATAACCGCATTGCCATTCATATAAACAACTGCTTCGCTGATAACAATTGGGTCAGAAGTAAGCGCGAGGTAGACGACAGTTCCCGGCGAATACTTTGTGGCTGTGGCTATGACCGAGATCCACTTGCCTCCGGTCGGAAGATTGAGATCGCTCATACGAACCGGATTTGCCAATTCGGAATCGAAGAACACTTGGGACATTTCGTCGTTGGTTGATTCAATCTCATTCACGAGCTGCAATTCGCTTGCCGAAGGCTCGCTTACCGCCTTCGCGCTGTCGATCCTTGCGAATTCTGTAGCGGTGCGACTTGTTGACTCGTTCAGAGCCGCGGCTAGTGCAATATTGTCGATTTCTCCGACAGGCTGTACCACAAATTGTCCAAGTGTTCGAGCGCCAATGACTTCAATCGTCACCGATGTTCCTGGTTCGAACCCCTGAATTTTTTCTCGTCCAAGTTGGGCAAATGATGGTGCGGCGCTGCCATTTGAATCAGCCGATGACTGTTACGAATTTCCAGTTGAACTATCGCCAGGCTGTTGATCGCCGGATAGAACTGTTACGACGCCGTTACCCAGGTCGACCGTATTGATCCGTTTTGGGATGGTGCTGTAGAAGCGGTCGTTGTAGTTGTTGCGGCGCCGAAGACCACTGGAGGAACGCCCATTCAAGTTACCGCTGTCTCTGTTTGGCGTACCTATCCTGTCGATACTAGGAAGACTGGTCACGATCGTAATGGCCTCAAGACTTTGTCCATCAAGCATCGGTATTGCCACAATACTTTCGCTTGCAAGTTTGGTGATGTACGCGGGTGTAGTTTTACGGCGGAGGTAGAAAATGTCAACCATCTCAAAAATTATTGTAGGTACAGACGGATCGGCTGCTGCACAGCACGCCATCGAATGGGCTGTCGGTGAGTCAACAATCCACGGCGCGACGCTCGAAATTATTCACACCTGGAGTCTTCCGCTATTAGTGGATCCAACAGGCATGGCATCGTTTTCCTTCCCGGTCGAGGATTTCGGCCGCGCGGCCGAGCATGTATTGAAGGACGCGATAGCTTTTGCGAAATCAAATACCATTATTAGTGTGAGCGGACGTGTTGCTCAAGGCTTAGCGGCAAACGTGCTGATCGACGCGTCTCAAAAAGCAGATTTGGTCGTAGTCGGCAGTCGTGGTCACGGGGGATTCGTCGGTCTGCTGCTCGGTTCCGTAGCGCAACAGGTGGCGACGCATTCTCGATGCCCGGTTGTGGTGGTGCCAAGCGATGCCGATTAGGACTTTTTGCCCGTTAACGGTTATTGCGGTCACGGCGTGTAATGTTCAGGAGACCTATCCAACTAATTGAGCGAGGCAGCCGTGGCCAACAAGGAACAGAAGAATAAGACGAGCCAGAAAAAAGAAGCAAAATTGACGCTCAAAGAGAAGCGACTTAAGAAGCAAGAGAAAAAGAAGTAACTACTTTGCTCGTTTGAATACAAGCACCTTGGCAATGTCGCCGAAGTGCTTACTGCCTTCGTCGTAGATCTGGATGTCGTGTAGCTCTGGAGCGCTTATTAATTCGTCGCGCCGCAGTTCGGATAGCGTCAGTTCAAACCCGCGCGCAACGAAGTGCTGAGAATTGACGCCGATAACAAAAATGCCGCCGGTGCGCACGATGGTGATCAATTTACTTATGATCTCCGGCCCGAGGTGACCGAAAGTAAATGTGCCGACGCTGATCAGCGCGTCGTACGAATCGTGCTCGACGGCAAAGTCCGCCGTCAGGTCAGCCTCAATCAAGTTTCGATATACGGGTGATTTGTCGGAACGTAGTTTTGTGCGAGCCTGTTCGAGCATCGGAACCGAGATATCGATGCCGTCAATCTTCGCTTGAGGAAGCAATTCGGCAAGAAACTGCCCGACGAGTCCAGTGCCGCAACCGATGTCAGCAATTGCAGCCTGGGATTGCGCTGGTCCGACCTGGGCGAAGAGATTGGCGATCGCTTTCGGTGAACGGTATTTATTCTGAGCCGCAAATGTCTCGTCGTAGTTGTCGGCCCATTTTGCGTATAGGCGCTTGTGATCGTCGGTGGTCACTAGTGCGTAGGCGTCGCTGAGATCGATCGGTGTCGACCGCCGATCTTCAGTATCCATTTGCCGCGCCGAGAAACCACTTCGAGTTGATGTAGTGCGGCTCGGGATTCTCGCGTAGTGCCTCAAACTTGCAGATCTCTGGTTTCTCGCCAATGCTTGTCGAAACTCCGTTTCGAAACGCCCATTCGCCCCTGTTCGAGGTCTCGCCGCGTACATAGCTTGAGATCATTAGTGCGCGATCATTCAGAGAGTAGTTGGGCAAAGATCCGTGGACGGTAAGTAGGTTCCAAATCGCGGCATCACCGGGCTCGAGTTCGAGATTGACAATTGATTTCGGATCAAGGCCAGCCGCGATTAGCTGTTCGTTGTCGGTGAGGCCGGTCATGATTGTCTTCCCATCTTCGGAGAGATTGAGGTAGCCATTGGCGTGACTTCTCGGGATGATCTGTAGGCATCCGTTTTTGACCGTGGACCTGTCGACAGCGACGGCAATTTGCACCGTGTCGACGATTATGTCTTTGTATTGTTCGCGACTTTCGCGAAACCGCAGGTCTTGGTGGAATCTATAGCCGGTCAATTTCGCTCCAGGTGGCTTCCAATGGATCTGTTGGGTGACCTGTTTAATGTCGTTGCCGATCATCGGGCTAAGAACATTCAAAAACTCGGGTCGGCGGCGGAACTCTTCGAAATACGTGCTTGCCCACGACGCCCAGTGTGCTTGAATAAGGTAGCGCTCTCCGAAATGTTCTTCTGGCGAAATCTCGTAGAGCAAGTTTCCGTGTCGGAAAGTTGTTGGGTGCGCTACGCCGAGTTGATAGACGGATTTTGTCTGCGCTTTCATTTCGGCAATATCGCCACCAGGTATGAAGCCGCGAATTATTGAGTAACCATCGACTCTAAAGTGGTCGTAGTGGGCCGGTTCCAGCATTTTAGAGGGCGTTTTGTTTGGCCAGAGTCGTCATGATCGAATAGTAGTCACATCGCGACAGTTGATTGCTATATGGCGCTAATGCATTGAAGCCCAATCCAATCGCACTTTCCGCTACAGCAATCAAGTCAATTATTCCCGGGGCGAAGCGGGGGAATGCGTTCGCAAGATCCTTGCGTGACTGTTCATTGATTCTTGCGAACTCCTTTTTCGTGGCGCTATGGTGGCGGGCTGCAATTACGCACTCGAGCCGAAAGAACAGCCAACTTTGGCGGTCTGGCATCAATCCGATGCGGAAACTGTCGGTTAACCCAATGTCACCCCGATTCAACTTGTCGGCAGTTTTCTTCATATCGTTGTTGACTCGCGATGAAATTTTCAGAAGTTCGCGAATGGCGTCGTTCATTAACGACTCTTTGTCTGGGTAGACAATATAGATAGAGCCTGTGGTGATGCCCGATTTACGGGCGATGCGCGAAATTGTCGAGCGCTGAAACCCAGTGCGGCTCATCACCTCGGCGGTTGCGTCAATGAGTTTGTTGCGTGTGTCATTGTCGGTGCGAGCCTTGATACTCGGTATCTTGAGAGGCCCGCTCAATGGCTCTAGTGCTTCGGCTTGAGCGTAGGCGTCGCGAATACCAACGAGGACGATTCCCCAACCGTCATTCTTTGGCGAGATGAATGAACGCAGGGCAGTGCCGATGCCAGCCGACAACGCAAGAACTACGGCGCAGCAGTCGAGTGGCGTTTCTGTCTTGCGTAATCCCCAAGTTTCGAACCAAGCGGACACCTCTGGAAGCACGACTTCAAAGAGCGCATTGTGACGACGCGCGACGATAAGAAATTCGACGCCTAACTTGAGTTCGTTGGTAGGTCTTTCTATTCGCGCAACGAGCTTGGCATCAGGTGGAGTTCCTTGCGGGGTCTTCATGAACTCAACAATGTCCTGAAGGTGCTGACGCAAAGGAGAGCGGACCGAATCTTGCCACAACGCGACGAGCAACTCGTCCATATTCTCGTAGCGGCTGTAGATAGCGCCTGTCGTGAGTTTCGCGTTCATCAAGATATTGCGGGCAGTAATGCCGTCAATACCGGTGCGGTGGGCTTCAATGGCGGATGCACGAAGAATGTTCGCTGTATTTTGAATTGTTCTTTGGGCGGGGGCGCGTCGTTTGATCGCGGCATTCTTTGGTTTTTTGGAAACCAATTTCTTGGCCATTGTTCAAGCATAATAGTTGCTGTAACTACTACAATGGCTCAGTGAGGCAAAAAAGTAGATCTCGCTGTCGATCTAACTTTACTTTAGCGGTATCTGCCGTCTTGAGCGTGATGTTACTGGGCACCACTTCATCGGTTTCAGCGGCCGATGACGACAGCCCGCTTTCGGGGCTCCCAAACGGGGCGGGCAAGCCGGTCGTCATGGTCAAATTGGACAACACTGCTTTGGCTCGGCCGCACACGGGCCTCGTTGACGCCGACCTGGTCTACGTCGAAGAAGTGGAATGGGGCTTGACCCGACTAGCGGCAATATTTAACAGCAAGTTACCCAAGATTGTAGGTCCGGTTCGTAGTGGACGGATTTCTGATCTTGAAATATTGAAGCAATTCGCGGCGCCGGGATTCGTGTTCAGCGGGGCAAATAACGTTCTTCTAAAACAGATCGCCGCGTCAAATGCGGTCAGCCTCTCTCCCAACGAGATGGGTCGCTATTTCTATCGGAATGACAAAAAGGAAGTACCCCACAATCAGATGCTCTATTTGGCAGAGATGGTTGGAAAGGCGAAGAAACTTGGCGTCGTCGGCGATATCGGCCTACGATTTGATTCCGCGGTTCCGACCGGCGGCACATCTGTTAAGTCGTTTAAGGTGGTGTGGCCATCGGCAACGGTTAGTGGCGTCTGGGCGAAAAAGGGCTGGGCAATATCGGTCGACGGGTACGTGCAGAAAGACTATGTAACGAAGCAACCCGTCATTGCCAAGACTGTAGTAATTCAGTTCGTTGAAGCGACAGTTTCTAAACAGGGGGACAGGTTCGGAGGAAAGACTCCATGGCTTCGAACTGTTGGCATCGGTTCAGCGATTATTTTGCGCAATTCGCAGAGATTTAATGCGACCTGGTCAAGGACCATACCCACGGGCGGAACGACGTTTTTGGTCGGCGCGGAACCGTTCTCGTTGGACGTAGGTCAGGCTTGGGTAATCCTGGTGGATAATAAAAAGTCCTCGAGCGTGGGCGTAAGGTAGTTAGGAGCGGCGCCGAATTCGCGTGGTCACATCTCGCACTCCGAGCAAGGAAACGAGCCACATTGATTCGAGTACGATCCGCCAAGACATTTTGGAAGTGCCGTTGACTCTGTTGGCGAAAATAATTGGGATCTCAACAATTTTCAACTGGCCTTGTTGAGCGCGGCGAATGAAAGCAGTGAGCGAAACGTAGCCCTCGCCGTGCTCATCTGCTGGGTTGATCGCCTTGAGGGCACCGAGGGTGTAGGCGCGATATCCAGATGTGCAGTCGCGGGGCTTGAGGCGCAGGATCGTTCGCGTATAGGCGTTTCCCCAGCGCGAGAGGACCGTTCGGTAAATTGGCCAGCCCTTGATTGCCCCGCCATGAATGTACCGCGAGCCGATTACAACATCGGCGCCGCGATCGATTTGGTCGATGAATTTTGGAATCAAAGCCGGGTCGTGCGAAAAATCTGCGTCCATTGTCATGATTGCGAAAAATGATTGATCGATGGCTCTGGCGAATCCTGCTCGGTATGCGCTGCCTAAGCCTCGTTCGCTGTGCCGATGGATCACCTCGATCAATCCACTCTTTTGTGCAAGTCGGTCGGCGAGTTCTCCGGTACCGTCGGGGCTGTTGTCGTCGACGACCAGGATGTGCATGGCCGGAGCAGCGGCGTGCACCGCCGCTACAAATGACTCGAGATTTTCGATCTCGTTGTAAGTAGGTAGCACGAGGACAGCAAGTTTTGATTCGTTGGTCGTCATAAGAACGATCTTGATTGTAACCTTGTGCGGATGTCGGTAGTTATGCCTTCGCGCCTTCGCCGCCGGTCAATGTTTGCGTTTGCGTCCTTCGGCGGGGCGATCTTGGCAATGATGGCGCTGTGGTCGCAGCTCACTCCGCTAGGTGCCGGCCCAGACGAGCCCTCAAGTTTGATTAAGTCGGCCGCCGTAATCAGAGGTCAGTTCAAGGGCGAAGATTTCGAGAAGTGGTTGCTCTCGATTGACGGCTGGGCATATGATAGCGATTCCGGCGTCGCCAAGGTGATCGTCACTAGCGACGGGGAGGTGATCGGCGAACAAGTGCCAGCCGTTTCTCGTGCTGATGTCTCTTCCGTGCTGGATATTGCTGATGATGCCAAGGTCGGATTCTCGATTTGGATATTGTTAGCCAAACCCCTTCGGTCGTATTCTGTATATGTTCTTCTGAACGACGGCTCCTTGACGACGATTCCGCTGAATGCTGACAATAATGTCGTCGAGAAGCCGGCAATTTCCCAAAGTGTCAACGGCAGGACACCAAAGTCGTCACGATCGACTCATGGATTTATAGAAGAGTCGCACGTACAGGGTAGACTTGAAAACTCTTATTGGTCGACATATGTTGATGTCGACAACCAATGGGTCGCGGCGCAAACTACGCCAAAATGTTTCATTGCACAAGCTTCGCAACCAGCCTGCGAGGCGCCGATTGAGGATTTGGACGTCGGTTCGGCGCTGGCATACACCCAGATGGGTCGGTACACGCCGCTGGCTTTCGTGATCAGCGGAATCGGTACGCTCGCGGGCGCCAATGATTTGGCCTACAGGCTTGCACGTTTTATGGTCGCCTTATCTTCGGCGGCGATGATCGGGCTCGCGGCGGCTTGCCTGAGCAAGAGACGAGTGTCTCTGCTTCCGCTCCTTGTGGCAATCACGCCCGGCGTGATCTTCATTTCGAGCGTCGTCAACCCGAGCGCCACCGAGATATGCGGCGCTCTGGCACTGTGGGCGGTGCTGCCAGGGTTCCTCGCTGTGGGCGATAAGTCGAGACTCGAGGCGGCAACTGTCGCGATCGCGGGTGTTGCTCTGATCGTCGCGCGACCAATCGGCATGGTGCTGTATCTACTCGTCGTCGGCATCGTGCTCGTGGCTACCGATTCGACAAGCCGAATTATCCAGATCTTGCGCGACAATAAGATTGTCGCCTCGTTGCATATGGTTGCCGGATTGTTTGCGACTTGGTGGTATCTGTTTATTTTCAACTCGGCCATCGACTCGAAGATGGACGACTACCTGCCGGCAAGGGTGCCACTTGGAGAGCAAATTTTGCACGCGTTTGGCGACGTGCCACGCGTTATTAATGAGTCGATCGGCAACTTCGGTTGGTTAGAGACGCCAACGCCGCAGCCGATCGCTTTAGCAATTTTGCTGATGATTGTTGCCCTCATCGTAATTGGTTGGCAAGGCATCTCGGAGTCGGCGAAGCTAGCGATGTTGCTGCTCGCAGTTGTGTGCATCCTTTTGGTCGTTGCTCAAGACCTGAATTATTACAACATCTTGCGCAGTTACGGGTCGCAGGGTCGACATATCACGCCGTTGCTGAGCGGGATTCCGCTTCTCGGCGCTAGGTATTTGAAAATCTCTAGGCGAGCAGCCCGAGCCGTAGTCGGCGTGTGGAGCATTGCGATAGTGGTGTGTGGTCTTTCGGCGCTACGCCGTTACGCGGTCGGTGTCGACGGCGACAATTATTTCGAGATGTTCTCGAACCCAGCGTGGCGACCGCCGCTCGGGATTAACGGCACGATATTCCTGTTGGTTGTCGCCGCCGCCGCCGTTGCGTTGGCAACAATGTTTATCGAAAAGCAGGTATGGCGTGGGGAGCAATTAACCGAGTAGGTTGCATGACCATGACCTCGATTTCTGAAGTGCTAATGAATTCGGCTCTGTTGATCACTGGATTGATGCTTGGCCTATGGCTTTTGAGTCTGGCTGTCAAAAACGCATCGATCGTCGACATCGCTTGGGGTGGCGGGTTCGTAATGGTCTCATGGGTTAGCGCGATTGCCGCGAACGGCCAATCAGCGAGGGGCAATTTACTGTTGGTGCTGTCAACTTTGTGGGGCATACGGCTGGCTGGTTATCTTGCCTGGCGCAACATCGGGCACGGCGAAGATTTTCGCTACAAGGCGATGCGCAAGCACTACGGAGCTAGATTTCCGTTTTTCAGTTTGGTGACCGTGTTCGCCGTGCAGGGGGCGCTGATGTGGGTGGTGTCGTTGCCACTGCAACTTGGTCAAATTGATTTTGAAACTGGCGTCGGTCCGATCGCAATAGCCGGAACAGTCATCTGGGCAATCGGACTTGCTTTCGAATCGATCGGCGACATTCAGTTGGCTCGCTTCAAGTCGAAGCCCGATAGTGCTGGCAGGGTTATGCGCACTGGCTTGTGGAAGTACACCCGCCATCCGAACTATTTTGGTGACAGCCTGGTCTGGTGGGGAATAGCTATCGTCGCAGCAGAATCGAGCAAGGGCCGCCCGGGAATAATTGGCGCGATCGTAATGACTTATCTGTTGATGAAGTATTCAGGGGTGCCGTTTTTGGAGAAGACGATTACAAAGAGAAGGCCCGAGTACGCCCAATATCAGGCCGTTACAAGCGCATTCGTCCCGCGTAGACCTAAGCGCTAATAGTCGCGCAGGCGCGGCCACGAGCCGAGCTTGTCAAGCGCGGCTACCGTCGCCGCCATTTGTTCCGGTGCGACCGGGTGGCTAATGAGATATCCCTGTGCCTTGGCGCAGTGCAACTCTGACAACACCTGTAATTGCTGCACGCTCTCGACGCCCTCTGCAACCATATCGAGTCCCAGTGATTCGCCCATCGCGATAATTGTGCGTACAAGCGATCGCGCGCCTGCGTTGTCGGCGACACCATTTACGAACGACCGATCAATTTTCAGACGATGGATCGGGAACCGCTGCAACAGCGACAACGACGAATAGCCCGTTCCAAAGTCGTCGATCGCAACGCGCACGCCGAGTGCGCACAGTTTCTGCAGCGCCGCTAGCGCCTGCTCGGGCTGTGAAATCATCACGCCCTCGGTGACCTCAAGCCATAATTGATCGGCCGGGACATGCGCACGCAACAGGGCTTCGCTGACCACCGCAACAAAGTTCGGATCATGCAACTGTCGTGGCGAGACATTGACCGACATTGTGGCGTCGCGCCGACAGATGCCTTCGTTGATCCAGCCACGCAAATGCGTTAGGGCCTCGAGCAAGGCCCACGCGCCGATTGGCACGATCGTGCCGGTCTCTTCGGCGATAGGGATGAATTCGGCTGGTGAAATCGTCGACCCGTCGTCGCGTTGCCACCGCATTAACGCCTCGAACCCGACAACATCGCCGAGATCAATGTCGATAATCGGTTGATGCACGAGACGCAGTTCGCGTCGTTCGAGAGCGCGATACAACGCCGTCTCGACCGAGAGGCGTTGCGTTATCCGATCGAGCATCGACTCGTCAAAAACTGCCACGCAATTTCGCCCCGCATCCTTCGCGCGGTACATTGCGGTATCGGCATGGCGCAACAGGTCATCTGCGCTGTTCGTTACATCGGGTCGATACGATGCGACGCCGATGCTCGCCGACACGAAGACGTCGCCCTGCCGTAAAGAAAGCGGTTCGTAGAGAGACTCAAGAATTCGGTTGGCAAGCAACATCGCATCTGCCAATTGGCGCGACGACGGGTCGAGAATCACAAATTCGTCCCCCGAAATGCGACCGACGATACATTGTTCTGGCAGTGCATGCTTAAGGCGTTGGGCCACGGCAACCAACACACTGTCACCGGCCTGATGGCCAAGGCTGTCGTTGATGTTCTTAAAGCGGTCAACGTCGATGAATAGCACGCAAGGAGTGCGCCCCTCGGTTACCGAATTGGCGATCGCGTGAGTGACATGCGAAAGCATCAGGGTGCGATTTGGTAGGCCAGTCAGCGAATCAGTTTGCGACGATGAAGTCAATTCTCGTTGGCTTGCAGCGTTGCCTCGAACTGCATAGACGACTCGCACGGTCACGGCGATGCTCAAAACAAATATTGAGATTGCCCGCACGACACGATCCTGCTGATCGGCCGGGGTGCTTAGCGACAATACGACAACAGGTATCAGCAAGGCCATTGTCGTTGTTACCAGGCGACCCATTATCGGCCGCTTTGGCAGGAGCGGGCCATGCTCGAGGAGCTTAGAGATGCTCGGATGCAGAAACGCGGCAGAAGCCGTAAACAGGGATGCGACGTAAGCAGCATTCGCAAAGTGATCGGCAACATTGAATCTGCCCGAACTCTCTGCTGCATAGAGCAGGTCGCCGACCAGGGTAAGGCTGATTGCGACAGAGATGAGCCACACGGCAGGGGTTCTATTTGTGTCGCCGAAAATCAGGGTGACCAACGTGAATACAACGATTGAACTTGTCGCCAAAGTCATACCGCGGAGAGCAGAATCAAAGATGCTGTATTGACCGGTGCCAATTGAAGGCTGTATAAAAACGACCCATAACAAAAACCATGCGCCGAGGGCGACGATAATTCCGTCGACGAGAACACTCGTGGGGTCACTTCCGAGACGACGGGCGACTATGAACAACAATCCAGCGACTAACACGATCTGCACGATGAAAAAGAGCGCGTCGGGAATTGCCTGAAATTCGGGCTCTTTCGTGAACGATCCGTCCAGTAGCTGTCCGACGATTGAGCAGGCGACGATGAATAACAGGCTTAGCCATACGGCGCGCTGAGGTCGGTGGAGGCGAGCCGATACTAAGACGGCGGCGGCCAACTGTGCTGTCGCAAACAGATACAGCGCACCGCTTAATGAGACATTATTAATAGCGGCGGTAGTAACCGCGGCGAGTATTCCGGCGCCAACCATCAGCCACGCCGCTATTTTAATTGGCGCTGATTTCACTGGGGAAACGGTACTACATCCCAAAAATAGTGCTAAGGATGGGGTAATATTTTGCTGGGCGGAGATACAAGATCTCTATAGGTGCGCGCGCACTGAAAGACCGATACCGCCGATGTTCATAACCAGACACAGTCCAGTCACCGACGTGACCTTGCGCGACCGGTTATGGATGTTGTATCAGGTCGCGTACGTCAATGTCGCTGAGGCTACGGTCACCCACGAGATGCTGGATCGCTTTGAATTTGACGATCACTTGCTGGATCCAACGAATCGCGCCTGGGTCGTATGGTCCGACACGACGCCGATAGCAATGACGCTAGTAGCCACTGATGTGCGCCGCACACGTTGGTTAAGCGAACACTTCTTTCGCGCTCATTTCCCCGACCAGTTTGCGGCCGGTCAGGTTCATTACGTTGTGTGGGCTGTCGTCGATCCTGGGTACGTGGCGAGGGGCGCAAGCATTTTCATGGCTCGACAGGCAATGGCTGTTGAGGCCCGCGAAGGCTCGCTTCTAGTGTTCGACTTGCCCGAGGTCAACCAGCCCAATTCGGCTGGCGGCGCCGCGGAGCTGATGCTGCGAATGGCCAAGATGGTCGGCGAGGCGCAGTTACTAACCCTCACGACTCAGCGCTACTACGCGTTGGACTTCGCCAGAGTGACAAGTTTAGCGGAAGCGGTTCCACGATAGATTTATTGATGTCATGAGCGTCTCTCGCAGTACCGCTGCGTAATCACAAAATGTCTGTTGCATCTGGTTCTGTCGCTGGCGTCACCGTAATGGTTCCCGGTACGCATTTAATGTCGGCATTGTTGGGCGAGCGCGACGACCACTTGCGGGCGATCGAGTTTGAGTTTCCAACCACGGTCATCCACGTGCGCGGCAACCAAATTGCCCTCTCCGGCGGCGAGGCCGATGTTGTTGGTCGCCTGTTCGAAGAACTCACGCAGCTGCTGCAGCGCGGCGAAAATATTGACGATGCGGTATTGACTCGATCGATTTCGATGGTGCGCGTAAATGAGCGGCCAAGCGTGATTTTGACCGAGGAAATTGTGCGCGGCCATCAGGGACGCGCAGTTCGCGCCAAGACATCCGGCCAGCGCAAGTATGTCGAGGCAATTGTCAACAACGTGATCACCTTCGGTCTTGGGCCAGCTGGCACCGGTAAGAGTTGGCTGGCCGTGGCGATGGCAGTGCAGGCTCTGCAGGCCAAACGGGTGCAGCGGATTATTCTGACCCGTCCGGCAGTTGAGGCGGGCGAGCGACTCGGGTTCTTGCCGGGCGACCTGGCTGCCAAGATCGACCCGTATTTGCGGCCGCTGTACGACGCGCTGCACGACATGGTGGGCCCTGAACAGAGCAAGGCCCTGCTCGAACGACAAATTGTCGAGGTCGCGCCGTTGGCCTTCATGCGGGGTCGAACGCTCAATAACAGCTTCATAATTTTGGACGAGGCCCAAAACACTACGCCGGAGCAGATGAAAATGTTTCTGACGCGAATTGGATTTGGTTCGCGCATCGTAGTTACCGGAGACACGACTCAAGTCGATGTGCCTGATGGGCGCAGTGGTCTTAGCGGCCTTGAAGCGATCCTGGCAGGAGTTAAAGATCTCGAGTTTGTGCACCTAAACGCGTCCGATGTTGTGCGCCATCGAATCGTGGCCGACATCGTCGCCGCGTACGAAAGCAACCCCGCACCGGTGGCCCGACGCTTTGGCTGAAAGCAGACCGGGATTATCAAAGTCGCGCAAGATCGGAGGCGACGGTGAGCCGGAGATTTTCTGTGCCGATGAACAGAGCGATGTATCAATCGACCTTGCACGTTGGCAGACGCTGGCGCTAGCGGTTCTCGCGGCGGAGGGAGTTCGCGGCGCGGCCGAGATGACGATAGTTTTCGTGGATGAGCAATCAATTCGAGAATTGAATCAGCAATACATGGGGCAAGATAAGCCGACGGACGTGCTCGCGTTTCCGATCGACGCTATCGACGCTACACAAACTCCGGGGCCAGGCGCACTGACGAAGAGCCCTGACCGCGACGCGCCAGATGTTGCCGAGTTGCCGCTGCTACTTGGCGACGTGGTTATTTGCCCGAGAGTCGCCTTGGCGCAATGCGCAACTCACGCCGGAACGATCGATGACGAAGTCGCTCTGCTCGTGGTGCACGGCATGCTCCACATATTGGGATTCGACCACGACTCCGCGGAGGCGACCACAAAGATGCGCCGGCGTGAATTAGCGTTACTCGAAGCACATCATTGGCGCGAACCCGCACCCGCAGTTTTTCGCCAAGATCACCAAGTCGATGATTTAGGAGACGAGATTTGATTGCCAATCAACCCACCGTGGTCGACTTCTGGATGATGGTGGTTATTTTCATGCTGCTGTGCGCCCTGACGTATTTGTCGCTTGCCGAGATGGCCCTCTCGCGTATGACCAAGCCGCGAGCCGCCGCTCTCGCCGAAAAGGGCGCAAAGGCGGGCAGGGCATTGGTTTATCTATCAGGTGAGCCGACTCGCTGGATCAACCCAGTGCTGCTGTGCATTAATATAGGTCAGACGATTCAGGCCACCCTTACCGGTGTCATAGCAGGACGACTGTTTGGGCCGGCAGGTATCGCGATCGGTGTCTTCGCCAACATTGTCATTTTCTTCGTGATGGCCGAGGCCGTGCCCAAAACCTACGCGCTGTTGTACCCCGTGAAGGCTGCGACGATGACAGCGAGACCGTTACTCGCGCTGGTTCGTTTTTGGCCGCTGCGCAAGGCGTCGAATCTGCTGATCAAGCTGACCAACGTGATTGTCAAGGGCGAGGGGTTGGCGCAGGGACCATTCATCGCCGAGCAAGAATTTCTGGGCGTGATTGAGGCTGCGGCGCAAGACAGCGTGATCGAAAGCGAAGAGCGCGAGTTGATCGAGT
>JAYTUM010000278.1:0-3787 GCA_043744575.1 Acidimicrobiales bacterium
TTACTAATCAAATTACCAGGTGATCGAACCGTCGATGATTCCGGCCTGGATCGCGTCCAATTCGGCTTGCAATTCTGGTGTGATCGTGGATGTGACCGCAAGGCCTACACCGCCGTTAGCAAGGGTGCCGACATAATCGGTGCCGCCGCCTTCGCCCTTGAGCGCGCTGCCTACCGCTGAGAGTACGGCGGCATCAATCTTCTTCAAGACCGAACCTACGTACACCTCTGCCTGGGCCGCATTTGATACGGACATGTCAACGTCAACGCCGATAATCTTCACTTTACCCTTTGAGTCCATCGCGAACTGCGCTGAACCGAGTCCCATTGGACCGGCAACTGGGAAGATGATGTCTGCGCCTTCGTCAGCAAAACCCTTGGCGATGCTGGCGCCGACCGAGAGGTCGCTGAAGCCGCCACCGAAGGTGCCGTCTTGCTTGGCAACGTCCCAACCGAGGACCTTAACTTTGCCGCCCTTTTGCGCATTGTAATACTCGACGCCCTTGGCGAAGCCCTGCATAAAGATTGCAACTGGTGGAATGTTGATACCACCGTAAGTTGCAACAACACCGGACTTGGATGTCGCTGCCGCCATGTAGCCGGCCATGAATGAAGGCTGATCGGTGGCGAATGTCAATCCCTGCACGTTCGCTGCCGATGTGTTCGAGTCGACGATTGCGTATTGCACTGTTGGGTTGGCCTCGGCAGATGCCTTGGTCGCGTCTGCGAGCAAGAAGCCGACGGTGACGATTACGTTACAACCCTTGTCAACAAATGACTGCAGGTTTGGCGCGTAGTCGGCGTCAGTTACTGATTCGAGCAGATCGGTTGTGACGCCGAGTTCTGTCTCGGCCTGCAATAGACCTTCGTGTGCGATTTGGTTGAAGCCCTTGTCATCAACGCCACCCGTGTCGGTGACTTCACAGGCCAGGCCCGCTGGTGCTGGTGCTTCAGTATCTACTGGTGCTGCCGCGGTTGTGTCTGTGGCACTGTCACTGCTACCGCATGCGGCGAGCGCGAAAACTGCAACCAGGCCAAACGCTGCGCGCTTGATTAATTTGCTCCTCATTTTTTCTCCCTCTCATGGGCATTCAAAGCCCGTGTGTTTATATAGGGCTTCAGACTACAACACCACGGGGGTCGCAGAAACGATGGGAAATGCCTACCAGGCATCAATCATCGGTCGCTTCTTCGATGTGCGCTTGGTCGGAATGGGGCACATTTTGAGCGCGGACACTATGCGCAGCCGGGTTTCGGCCGGGTCGATGACATCGTCAATCTCCACATGGCTGGCCATATTCACTGCGCCGCCGCGCTCATAGGCGCTGACTATGAGGCGCGCCTCTAGTTGTTCGCGTTCTGGCGCGGTCGCAGCGGCGTCGAGCTCGCGCTTGAAGCCGAGCCGCACTGCCCCCTCTAGACCCATGCCACCGAACTCGCCCGTAGGCCAAGCCACGATCATTTCTTTGGCGTGAAAACTTCCACCCGCCATCGCCTGCGCGCCGAGCCCGTAACCCTTGCGCAAGACGACGGTAAGCCACGGCACGGTGATGCTCGCGGCTGTCACGAACATTCTCGCGAAGTGCCGCACCTGAGCGTGCTGTTCGGCTTGGGGGCCGACCATGAAACCGGGTGTGTCGCACAGCGAAATAATTGGCAGGTCGTAGGCATCACAGAGTTGCGCAAAGCGAGCGGCCTTATCGGCGCCTTCAGCGTCGATCGCGCCGCCGAGGTGCGCGGGGTTGTTAGCGATTATGCCAACCGGTTTGCCCTCGATACGCGCGAGCGCGGTAACGATGGCGACGCCGAACTCCTTGCGCAGTTCGAGCACGCTGTCGATGTCGGCCAGGTTTGTGATCACCGAGTAGATGTCATATATGCGTGTGCGTTGCTCGGGCACAAGTGGCCGCATCGACTCGTCCGGGTGGCGCGACCAGGTAGTTGTCGCCCCCTGAAAGAAAGCCAGATATTTCTTGCCGGCGGCGACCGCCGCTTGCTCGTCGGCGACGCGAATGTCGACCACGCCATTGCGCGATTGCACCCCGATCGGGCCGATGTCGTGAGCGCTGACGATTCCGAGGCCACCTCCCTCGATCATCGCCGGGCCAGCCATTCCAATATTCGAGTTCTCGGTGGCGATGATCACGTCGCAGCAACCGAGCAGGGCGGCGTTGCCGGCAAAGCAATACCCCGAGGCGATGCCGATGGTCGGCGCGAGGCCAGAAAGCTTGGCGAAGGTTGCAAACGACATCACGTCGAGGCCGGCCACGCCCGGCGCGTCGGTGTCGCCGGGGCGACCGCCGCCGCCTTCGGCGAACAACACGACGGGGAGTCGAAGCCTTTCGACGATTCCAAAAAGCCGGTCTTTCTTGCGATGGTTGATGAAACCCTGCGTGCCGGCTAGAACCATGTAGTCGTAACTGACGACCGCGCAACGCGCCTGCTCGTCGTCGAACAAATCTGCGTTAACCGTGGCGAGACCACCAATTAGCCCGTCGGCGGGTGTGCGCTCAATTAGTTCTTCGATGCTGCGGCGCTGCCGTTGCGCGGCCACCGCGAATGCGCCGTACTCGATGAACGAGCCTTCGTCGCAGAGATCGGCGATGTTTTCGCGCGCCGTACGCTGTCCCTTTTGGTGCCGCTTGGCGACGGCCTCTGGCCTGGCGGAATCTTTAGTACTCGCTCGGCGCTTGTTGTAAGCGGCGAGATCTTGGCGTTCCTGCGGCGCGGCGGCGATATTTTTGGTCGGTGCGTTCTGAATCGGCTTCGCCCTCGCCCTCGCCCCGAGAACCGCCAATAATTGACCCTCGGTAACCGTGTCGCCAACGCACACCAATACTTGCTCTACCACCGCAGCGTACTCGACAACAACCGGGTGCTCCATTTTCATTGACTCAACGATGACGATCTCGTCGCCCGAATTCACATCATCGCCTACCCGAACCCTGGTTGCCACGACGGTGCCAACCAGCGGCGAGACGACGTTCATTTCCTTTGTTCGCGAACATTTAGCGAATCACTTAAACTTCTGATCTGCTCAGTTAAGAGCTCGATTTGTTGGTGCAACCTAGAATCACTTCGCAGCGTGATCAAGATGTGTCCGTTGGCCCCAAGAACGGCTGTCTCGACATCGCGCAGTGAGGCCGCGCCATGTTCGACCGCCTCCGTCAGTAAATCATCGACGCTCAGGCGTTGACGCCGAAGCGCCCTTTCGTTTACTACGCCGCCCTTAATCAGGCTAACTGAGCGACCAATCACGATTTGGTGCACGCGATGATTGCGACTTACGGCATACTCGAGCACGCCGTTCACCACGAACAATGTGGTCGCCCCGATGAGGGCTCCAGTTATCGACGTATCCTGTCCGATGATGCCGTTCTGGACTGCATTTGCGACAGCAAGCAAGACTACGAGTTCGAGAGCGTTATTCTGACCGATTTCGCGCTTTCCGCTGAGGCGGAGCGCGATCACGAGGAAGGTGTAAATGATTAGTGGCCTAACGATCTTTTCGGTAACCGAGGGGTCTAGATTCAGAATCGCGTTCCACATGACTTTTAAACTAGCGGTGGGCCAGGTAGGTATCGAACCTACGACCAAGGGATTATGAGTCCCCTGCTCTGACCACTGAGCTACTGGCCCCGATTTTGCTCGCAATAGTCGTGCCCCAAAATTAGACACGATTTCTAAACGAGTGGCTCCGGGGGTGGGGGTCGAACCCACGACACACGGATTAACAGTCCGTTGCTCTGCCAACTGAGCTACCCCGGAAAGGTAGACGGGTAGAGCCT